>NZ_QGAA01000017.1:0-140395 GCF_005233485.1 Pseudomonas sp. CFBP13509 | reverse complement strand
CAGGAAGCACGCGTTATCGTTGACGTTTTTCGCGAGCAAGCTCGCTCCTACAGGAGGCGATGTACGCTTAACTGACTGGCATTAGGGCAAGCCCGCTCCCACCTGTTGAATCAGGACACCTCTGCTACCGGGCTCCGGCCATGCCGCCGCTGTGCATACGACGCCCCGGCAATCATCACCACCAGCACCGCCGCCAATACCGCCGATGATCCAATGGTGCCGAAATCCAACCCGCCCTTTTCATGAGGCTTGGTCAGGAAGTCGCCCAGGGTTGCACCAAACGGCCGGGTCAGTACAAACGCCACCCAGAACAACAGCACCGACGAGATTTGGGTGAAGTACTTGAGCGCCAGCACCGCGGCGATGGTCGAACCAATCAACAAGGCGCCACCGGCAAAGCCGAGCCCCGAATCGTCCGCCAGGAAGTCGCCCAACGCAGTGCCCAGGGTGTTGGAGAACAGGATCGCCATCCAGTAGAACAGCTCGCCTCGGAAAGTCTGCACCTTGTTCACGTTCAGCGAGTCACCACTGAGATGCCACATCGCAAAGATGATCATCAGGATCACGATCAGGATCATCGACCCGGTGGCGTAGCCCAGGCCCAGGGTGCGGTCCATGAAGTCCGACATGGTGGTGCCGGCGGTGCTGGTGGACAGGATCACGATCCAGTACAGCACCGGGTTGTAGGTTTTCGACCAGAGTTGTGTCACCAGAGTGACCAGGAACACGCTGATGAGGATCATCGAGCTGATGGCGTAACCGACGTTCAGGGTCATCGACAACAAGTCCCCGGCGGTTTCGCCCAGGGTGGTTGCGCAGATTTTCATGACCCAGAACGCCAGGGTGATCTGAGGAAGTTTATTCATGCGGTAGAAGGCTCCGAGGCTCAGTCTTATAGGGGGTATCGACCTTGGGCGCAGACTGAACGGGCCGCTGTGAAAAATAGGTGGCCGCTGAATGAAAATTCCATAGGGCCGATGGAAATTCGTCGCCATGGATTGCACTATGGCTGCCTCCCAGAACCCCGCAGCAGGAACCCGGCCATGTCTGACGCTATCCACTTCTACGAACCGGCCAACGGCCATGGCCTGCCACATGACCCGTTCAATGCCATTGTCGGGCCACGGCCGATTGGCTGGATTTCATCTCACGACAGCAACGGCCGCCTGAACCTGGCGCCCTACAGTTTCTTCAATGCGTTCAACTACATTCCGCCGATCATTGGGTTTTCCAGCGTCGGGCGCAAAGACAGCCTGAACAACATCGAACAGACCGGCGAGTTTGTGTGGAACCTGGCCACCCGCCCGCTGGCCGAGCAGATGAACCAGAGCTGCGCGGCCGTCTCGCCGGAGGTGAATGAGTTCGAGTTGTCCGGCCTGACACCGGTGGCGTCGAAAATCGTCGGCGTGCCGCGAGTGGGCGAGAGCCCGGTGTCGTTCGAGTGCAAGGTGACGCAGATCATCCAGCTGCAGCGCGCCGACCAGCAGTTGGTGCCCAGCTGGCTGGTGCTGGGCGAGGTGGTCGCGGTGCACATTGCCAAGTGGCTGCTCAAGGATGGGGTGTACGACACTGCCGCCGCCGAACCGATCCTGCGCGGCGGCGGCCCGGCGGATTACTTCCAGTTGGGCCCGGAGGCGTTGTTCAAGATGTATCGCCCAGGCGCCAGCAAACCCTGACTGAAATACACCAAAAAAGTGGGAGGGGGCTACACCCCGATGGCCATGGGTATCGACACAACTTTGGCTCAACGCTGAACGCCCGGCAGATAGGGCACTGTGGTGAGCGGGCTTGTCCCGCGTTGGGCTGCGTAGCAGCCCCAGTAAAGAAGAATGCGGTGTATCAGACACTCTGTAGAGGCTGGCTTTGGGGCTGCTACGCAGCCCAACGCGGGACAAGCCCGCTCACCACAGGGAGATTTGTCAGGGTCTGAAAAGTTGTGTAGATACCTATGCTCATCGGGAGCAAGCCCCCTCCCACATTAGAGGGTCGGCGTTGTTCAGCTCGCGGCGCTCGCCCAGGTCAGTTGACCCTCTTCATCCACACCGATCAACCGTTCAAGCTGCACGGTGGCTGCATCATCGGCATCGGAGGCGGTCTTGAACGTCTGTCCATCCAGGATCTTGTGAAACTGCGGGGCGCCCATGCCATCAAGTGCCTTGACGGCGACGGCGGCGCTGTAGCCCCCTTCACCCGGTACTACGGCGGAAACGGCTTCGTGGTGGGCAAATTGTTTACGTGCCATGTTGCAGGTCCTGGCCAATGGAAAAGTGGGCCATTCTAACCATTAACCGGCCAGTTGCAGGTACTCGCCGTAGGCATTGGCGGCAGAGGCATCGGTGAAGGTCTGGAAGTCCATGCTGCGCACGACCATGTCGTTCAACAGCTCGGTGAAGATCATCAGGGCCGGCGAGTTGAAGTAGGCGCTCATCGCCTGCTCGCTGCTCCAGAAACCCGAGATCAACCAGACATCGGGATCGACCTGGGAATGCTGCAACGAAAATTGCAGGCAACCCTGAGCCTGACGGCCCGGTTCGATCAAACTGCTCAAGCGTGCACCCAGTTCGGTGCTGCACCCGGTGCGGGCGCGGATAAAGGCCATATGGCTCGCGGGAATGGGGGTGGACATGTTCGACTCTCCCGTTGAGAAGTGATGCTCGGCAAGCACTGTGAGGGTGTGTTGCCACAGGATCAAAGATAACGGCGCGGGTGCGGGCGCGGTTAGTCAATTCCTGCTGGCTTATTGCACAATCCTGCGAGAAGCGTAGAGAGGACGTAGGGACCGCCGGTTCGATTCCACAGGCAAACGCCTTGTTTCAGGGACATGACAGCCCGAGAACTTGCCTGATTCACGACACGTCGCAGGATCAGGCAAGGATTGTGCAGAATCGACCTAACACTGTTTGAAAAGCCGCCGCTAAGCTGAGCCCATCAAAAAAGCATGCAGAGGACGCCTTATGCCGTCGCCCGAACATCAGTCCATGCCCCTCGACGCCGAGACGGAAAAACAGCGCGCCGAGCTGGCGAGCATCGTGCATCGTCATACCTGGGAAGACGGCTCCTATGGCACGGCGATTACGTCACTGTTCCTGAACCGCCACAACACGCCGCGTGACTTCATGCCGGTACTGGTGGAGCCGGCGTTGTGCATCCTCGCCAACGGCAGCAAGGAAGTGCGCCTGGCCGACGAAATCTTTGCCTACGACCCGCTCAATTACCTGGTGTTCTCGGTGGCGATGCCGGTGGCCGGGCGAATCATCGATGCCACGCCGGAAGATCCGAACCTGTCAGTGCGCATCAATATCGACCCGGCGCAGCTCACCGCCTTGATCGCCGAGGCCGGCCCCATGGGCGTGCCCACGCGCCCGACATCGCGCGGGATGTATGTGGACCGCATCGACCCCCAGTTGCTCGACGCCGTGCTGCGCCTGGCGCGCCTGCTGGATACGCCCAAAGACATTGCCATGCTGGCGCCGCTGATCAACCGTGAAATCCTCTACCGCCTGCTGCGAGGTCCCCAGGGTTATCGCCTGTATGAAATTGCCGTGGCCAACAGCCAGAGCCATCGCGTCAGCCAGGCGATCAAGTGGCTCAATGGCAACTACGAACAACCGCTGCGCATCGATGACCTGGCCAAGGAAGTGAACCTCAGCGTCTCGACCCTGCATCACCGTTTCAAGGCGATTACGGCCATGAGCCCGCTGCAGTACCAGAAGCAGCTGCGTTTGCAGGAAGCACGTCGACTGATGATTGCCGAAGGGCTGGAAGCGTCGGCGGCGGGGTATCGGGTGGGGTATGAAAGCCCGTCGCAGTTCAGCCGGGAGTACAGCCGGTTGTTTGGGGCACCGCCGCTGAGGGATTTGGCACGACTGCGCCAAAGCGTCTGACCCCCTTTCCGTCGATACCGTCTTATCCCGCACCGCGCAAAACCCCGTAGCAGCTGTCGAGCCCCGGCGAGGCTGCGTCGGTCGCGGCTCGGGCTTGAATCGGCAGCGCGCCCGACGCAGCCTCGCTTGCGCTCGGCAGCTGCTACGGGGGTGAGGCCTTGATGGGTTGGCATTCGTAGCAGCTGTCGAGCCTTGGCGAGGCTGCGTCGGCCGCGACTCGGTCCTGAATCGGCAGCGCGCCCGACGCAGCCTCGCTTGCGCTCGGCAGCTACGGAGAAGTCAGTCCAGGGTCCGGGGCAGTTGCAGGGTGACCCGCAAGCCCCCCTCGCGCAAATTCTGCAAACTCACTTCACCGCCATGGCTATGGGCAATATTGCGCGCAATACCCAAGCCCAAACCGTAACCCTGCTGCTGGCCGGCCAGGCGAAAATGCGGTTCGAAGACCTGTTCCAAACGCTGTTCCGGCACGCCAGGGCCTTCGTCGTCGACGTGCAGGATGAACTCCGCGCCATCGTCCTCAATACGCAAATGGGCGTTCTGCCCGTACTTCAAGGCATTGTCGATCAGGTTGCCGATGCAGCGCTTGAGCGCCAGCGGCTTGCCCGGGTACGCCGCCACTGCTGCGCCGTCCAGGGTGACCCGGCCGTTGCCGTTGGGCGCCACATAAGGCTCCACCAGGCATTCGAGCACATGGTTGAGGTCGACCGGCTGGATGTTCTCGTGGATATCGGTGTCTTTTACACATTGCAGCGCGCCCTTGACCAGCAACTCCAACTCATCCAGGTCACGGCCGAACTTGGTTTGCAGGTTCTCGTCTTCGAGCAATTCCACGCGCAGGCGCAGGCGGGTAATCGGTGTGCGCAGGTCGTGGGAAATCGCGCTGAACAATTGGCTGCGCTCCGTGAGGTAACGGCTGATGCGTTCGCGCATCGCATTGAACGCGCGACCCACTTCCACCACTTCACTGCCGCCGCCTTCGGCTACCGGTTCCACATCGGCGCCCAGGGACATGTCACGCGCCGCCCGCGCCAGGCGCTTGAGCGGCCGGCTTTGCCAGTGCACCAGCAGGCCGATGAACAGCAGCAAAAAGCCGCTGGTCAGCACGATAAACCACACCTGCTGGGACGGCAGGCCCTGTTCTTCCAGGCTGGTGTAGGGCTCGGGCAACAGCGAAGCGATGTACAGCCATTCGCCGGGGGCGAGTTCGATCTGGGTGACCAATACCGGCGGGTTGACGGGTTCCAGGGTCAGCGCGTAATGGGCCCAGGAGCGCGGCAACTCATCCAGTTTCAACCCGGCGTTGAAGATGCGCAGGTCTTCGGCGCTGACGAACTCCACCGAGATAGGCACGTCGGCGCCCAGGGTCTGGCGCAGGACTTCATCCACGGCCACCAGCACCGCCTGCTTGCGCGGGGTTTGCGGCAACACTTGCATGTCGAGTGGCCGATCATTGAGGGTCACGACAAAACGGGTACCACCCATGCTGCGCAACTGGTCAAGGACCAACGGCCGATAGGCCACCGGCAACGAACGGAAATAACTCACGCTGGCGGTCATCGAGTGCGCGAGGCTACGGGCGCTGGTGACCAGGCCTTCGAGCTGGGTGGCGCGCAACTGCGAGACCCAGATCACGCTGGACAGCGCCTGGGCGAACAGCACCGCGAGCAAGGTCAGCAGCAACATGCGCCCCAGCAGGGAGCGCGGTACCGGGAAGCGCCGGCGGCGTTCGCTCAGCGGCTCAGTGGGCATTGCCGGCAACCACGCTGGCTGCCAGTTGATAACCGCTGCCGCGCACGGTGCGGATCAGCCTCGGGGGTTTTTCGGTGTCGCGCAGGCGTTGACGCAGGCGGCTGACAGCCATGTCGACGATCCGGTCCAGCGGCATCAGGTCGCGGCCACGGGTGGCGTTGCCGATGGTGTCGCGGTCGAGAATCTGCTGCGGGTGATCGAGAAACAGCTTGAGCAGGGCAAAGTCGGCACCGGAGAGGATCACCTCTTCGCCATCCACGTGGAACAGCCGATGACTGATCATGTCCAGGCGCCATTCGTCGAACACCAGCACATCGCCATTGCCGCTGCGCTCCTGGCCGAACTGGCAGCGGCGCAGCAAGGCCTTGATCCGCGCCTGCAACTCGCGGGGGCTGAACGGCTTGCCGATATAGTCGTCGGCCCCCAGTTCCAGGCCGATCACGCGGTCGGCTTCGTCGGAACTGGCGGTGAGCATGATGATCGGCACCTGCGCCTGGCGCGGGTGCTGGCGAATCCAGCGGCAGAGGCTGAAACCGTCTTCGTCCGGCAGCATCACATCGAGGATGACCAAGTCGCATGGCGCCTCGTTCATCGCCTGGCGGAACCCCGCGCCATCCGGCACGCCACGCACCTGGAAACCGGCGCGACTGAGGTAGGTCTGCAGCAATTCGCGGATTTCCTGGTCGTCGTCGACGAGGAGAATCGATTTACTGATTACGCTCACGGGGTCCTCCTTGTTGTTATAGGTGGTGCGGGTCAGGCAAACGCCTGTTCCAATGCGACGCCAGCCCCGGTCAACCCGGAATACGGCGCAGTCACCAGCCACACCGGGATGCCCTTGAAGTAGTCGCTCATGCAGCCTTTGTCACTGAAGCTCCTGGCAAAACCGCTGTTGATGAAGAAGTCGGCAAACCGCGGAATCACCCCACCCACGATATACACACCACCGCGCCCACCAGTGGTCAGCACATTGTTGCCGGCTACCCGGCCCAGCCAGATGCTGAATTGATCCAACACTTCCATGGCCACCGGATCGCCCGCCAGGCCCGCCGCCGTGATGGCTTCAGGGGTGTCGAGCACCGGTGTGTGGCCATCGACCGCACAAATCGCCCGGTACAGCCGCGGCAGACCGCCACCGCTCAAGGCGGTTTCGGCGCTGACGTGGCCGATCTCGGTGTAGATATGCTGCCACAGCTGGGTTTCCCGCGGGCTGCTCAGGGGCAGGTCGACGTGGCCGCCCTCCCCCGGTAACGCCGCGTAACGACCTGCACCGAGGTCCAGCAGGGTACCGACACCCAGGCCGGTGCCCGGACCGATCACCACCGCCGGGCGCAACGGTTCCGGCGTGCCAGGGCAGACCACGCGGAATTCGTCGGGTTTAAGACGCGTCATGCCCAGGGCCATGGCCGAGAAGTCATTGACCAGCAGCAGCTCATCCACCTGCAAGGCCTGGCAAAACGCAGTCTTGCTCAAGCGCCAGTGATTGTTGGTGAATTTAAATTCATCCCCGCTCACCGGCCCGGCGACCGACAGGCACACCGCACCGATGTCGCCGATTTGCAGGCCTTCTTCCTTGAGGTAGACCTTGATCGCGTCCTCAGGGCTTTGGTGATCAGCCGTGGCATGCACCCGGATCGAATGCAGTGCCTGATCTCGCCACAACGCAAAACGGGCGTTGGTACCCCCGATGTCACCGACCAGCGCTAGCTTCACTTAAGCGTCTCCAAGGCACAGGTAAAGGCGCTGGCGCCCTGCTCTGCGGAGCTTGCGGCCAAGCGCATAAATGCAAACAGCTCGCGACCGGCCCCCACGTTATTGCCCAACAGGCCCGTGGCAGGCGTGCGCGCTGCAAATTCTTCGGCGTCCACCTTAAGCTCCAAGGTGCCCTTCACGCCATCCACGCGAATGATATCGCCATCTTTGACCCGTGCCAGTGGCCCGCCGCTCTGGGCTTCGGGGTTGACGTGAATCGCGGCGGGGATCTTACCCGACGCGCCGGACATACGCCCGTCTGTCACCAGTGCGACCTTGAAACCACGGTCCTGCAGCACGCCGAGGAACGGCGTCATCTTGTGCAGTTCCGGCATGCCGTTGGAGCGCGGGCCCTGGAAGCGCATCACGGCGACAAAATCCTTTTCCAGCTGGCCGGCCTTGAACGCATCAGCCAGGTCTTGCTGATCCTGGAACACCACCGCCGGCGCTTCGACGATCTGATGCTCAGGCGCTACGGCAGAGACTTTCATGACTCCGCGGCCGAGATTGCCTTCCATCACACGCAGGCCGCCTTCCGGCGAGAACGCGCGCGCCACCGGGCGCAGGATGGTTTCGTCGAGGCTTTCGATCGGGCCATCGCGCCATACCAGCTCGCCGTCGACCAGGAATGGTTCCTGGACATAACGGCTCAGGCCCTTGCCGGCCACGGTGTTGACGTCGTCGTGAAGCAGGCCGGCTTCAAGCAGCTCGCGGATCAGGAACGACATGCCGCCCGCTGCCTGGAAGTGGTTGATGTCGGCCTTGCCGTTTGGATACACGTGGGACAGGGTCGGCACCACCTCGGAGAGGTCGGCCATGTCGTCCCAGGTGAGGATGATGCCCGCCGACATGGCGATGGCCGGCATGTGCAGGGTGTGGTTGGTGGAACCGCCCGTCGCGTTGAGCGCAACGATGGCGTTGACGATGGATTTCTCATCGACGATCTCGCCGATCGGCGTGAAGTTGCCGTTGGCCTTGGTCAAGCGCGTGACCTGGTGCGCGGCTTCGCGGGTCAGGGCGTCACGCAGCGGCGTGTACGGGTTGACGAACGAGGCACCCGGCAAATGCAGGCCCATCACTTCCATCAGCAGTTGATTGGTGTTGGCGGTGCCGTAGAAGGTGCAGGTGCCGGGGCTGTGGTAGGACTTCATCTCCGATTCCAGCAGCTCTTCGCGAGTGGCCTTGCCTTCGGCGTAGCGCTGGCGCACATCGGCCTTCTGCTTGTTGGAGATGCCCGACGGCATCGGCCCGCCCGGTACGAAAATCATCGGCAGATGGCCGTAGCGCAGCGCGCCCATCATCAGGCCGGGCACGATCTTGTCGCAGATGCCCAGCATCAGCGCCGCGTCGAACATGTTGTGGGACAGCGCTACCGCCGTGGACATGGCGATGACTTCACGGCTGAGCAGGCTCAGTTCCATGCCGGGCTCGCCCTGGGTCACGCCGTCGCACATGGCCGGGGTGCCGCCGGCGAACTGGCCGACCGAGCCGACTTCGCGTAGGGCTTTCTTTATTTGTTCCGGGAAATGTTCGTACGGCTGGTGCGCCGAGAGCATGTCGTTATATGACGAAACAATTGCCACGTTGGCGGCGTTCATCATGCGCAGGCTGTTTTTATCTTCGGTGCCGCAACCGGCCACGCCATGGGCGAAGTTGGCGCATTGCAGCTTGCCGCGCATCGGACCGTCGCTGGCTGCGCCGCGAATGAGCGCAAGGTAAGCCTCACGAGTGGCGCGGCTGCGGGCGATAAGCCGTTCGGTGACCTCAAGGACGCGGGGATGCATGTGTAGAACTCCAGGCTAACGGATGTGGCGACCTGAGTGTCTATGCTGATCAAACGCCCGCAGCTCATGGGATGGCAGAGAGTCGTTTGGATCATCGGACCAGTTGATTCAGGTCACTCGTTGTAGATTGAACAAAATATTGCCACTAAAAAGGCTTGTTTTCTATTTTTATGCGAATAATCTTGTAATTCTTACAACAAATCGACGACAGGCACTTTCCAATGACTCTTCGTATCGCAATCAATGGTTTTGGCCGTATCGGCCGTAATGTCCTGCGCGCACTGTATACCCAAGGCTATCGCCAGGATTTGCAGATCGTCGCCATCAATGATTTGGGCGACAGCTCGATCAATGCCCACCTGCTCAAATACGACACCGTGCACGGCACTTTCGATGCAGAGGTCGCCCACGATCAGGAAAGCCTGACCGTCAATGGTGACCGGATTGCCGTCAGTGCCATTCGCAACCCGGCCGACCTGCCGTGGGCGGCGCACAAGGTCGACGTGGTGTTCGAATGCACCGGTCTGTTCACCGACCGTGACAAGGCTGCCGCCCATATTACCGCTGGTGCACGCAAGGTGATCATCTCCGCCCCGGCCAAAGGCGCGGACGCGACCGTGGTCTACGGCGTGAACCACGACATCCTGCGTCAATCCCACCAGATCATCTCCAACGCGTCATGCACCACCAACTGCCTGGCGCCGGTCGCCCAGGTGCTGCACCGCGAATTGGGTATCGAAAGCGGCTTGATGACCACGATTCATGCCTATACCAACGACCAGAACCTGACCGACGTCTACCACACCGACCCGTACCGCGCGCGCTCGGCCACCCAGAACATGATCCCAAGCAAGACCGGCGCCGCCGAAGCGGTGGGCCTGGTGCTGCCGGAGCTGGCAGGCAAGCTGACCGGCATGGCCGTGCGTGTACCGGTGATCAACGTGTCGCTGGTGGACCTCACCGTGCAGTTGAAGAAAGACGCCACTGCCGACGAAGTCAACGCACTGCTCAAGGAAGCCAGCCAACACTCGAAGATCCTCGGCTATAACACCCTGCCGCTGGTCTCCAGTGACTTCAACCATAACCCGCTGTCGTCGATCTTCGATGCCAACCACACCAAGGTCAGCGGCAAGTTGCTGAAAGTGCTGGCCTGGTATGACAACGAGTGGGGCTTCTCGAACCGCATGCTGGATAACTGCCTGGCTTTGTGTAACGCCGAATAACACCCTTTGTGGAATGGCTTTTGTGGGAGGGGGCTTGCTCCCGATGACGGGGTATCAGTGATGAATGCATCGACTGACACACTGCATCGGGAGCAAGCCCCCTCCCACACTGGCCCCATGTAGGCTCACAGAAATAGCCACTTGCCATTTGAGTTGATGATAAGCATTATCATTAACTGCAAATCGGTCTGGTATCACTGTGAGCCAATCTCGCTTCAACCAAGTCTTTCTCACCCAACGGGTGATTCTGCTACGCACCTTGCAGCGGATGGTGAATAACCACAGCACCGCCGAGGACCTGTTGCAGGAAACCTACCTGCGCGTCACCCGGGCCCTCAGCGAGCGGCCGATCGATCACCTCGAACCCTTCGTCTACCAGACCGCGCGCAACCTGGCGCTGGATCATTTGCGTTCGCGCAGGGTTCAGGCGCGCACCCTGCAGGAAGATGTGCCACTGGACATCCTGCAAAGCGTCGCCGCCCCCATCAGCACCCCCGAAGACGCCACCCAGGCCGAGCAATTGCTTGAGCACCTGAGCATCAGCCTCGGCCAGTTGAGCGCGCGCCAGCAGCAGATTTTCATCCTCAGCCGCCTGCACGGTTGCAGCTACCAGGAGATCGCCGATCAGTTGGACGTGTCCTTGAGCACCGTGCAAAAGGAACTGAAATTGATCATGGCCATTTGTGTAGGTGTGGCCGAAAGACTGGATCGGCCTTAAGCTTCAGCCGACGAAATTGTCGACCCAAGCTGTAGGAAAGATGAATAAAACGTGGCGAAGACCCGAGGAACACCGTGACGGACCCGAATAAACTGCGCCCCCATGAGCTGGCTCATGAGGTGTTGCAAGACACGGCTATGGACCAGGCCCTCGACTGGCTGATCGTCTTGCAGTGCCCAGCGCCCGGGCAGCGGGCCGAGTTCGAAGCCTGGCTGGCCCAAGACCCCGCCCACGTCCACGCCTTCGGCAAGGCCCAGGCCGCCTGGGGTGGCGCGCCGGTACACAGCGCCGCCGTCGCCCTGGCCGCGCCGCGCAAACCCAGGGGCTGGCGCCGGATCAAGCCGCACTGGAAACCGCTGGCCACCGCCGCCGTGCTGTTGATCGGCCTGTTCAGCTTCAGCAACCTGCCGGTACGCCTGCAAGCCGACCATCTCACGGTGGTGGGCGAACGCCAGCGCCTGCAATTGGACGATGGCTCGAAAGTGTTGCTGAACACCAATTCGGCGTTTTCCAGCAGCATCAAGGACCACCAGCGCATCGTCCGCCTGTACCAGGGCGAAGCCTTTTTCGAAATCATGCCCGGCCATGGCCTGCCCCTGGAAATCGACGCCGGCCCCGTGCGCGCCAGCGTGCGTGATACCGCCTTCGCCGTGCGCTACCTCAACGGCGAAGCCCAGGTGCAGGTGCAGCGCGGCGATGTCGACCTGAGCAACACCTTCGACGATGCCCGCGTGCGCCTGAGTGCCGGCGAAAGCATCCGCATCGGGCCCAAGGGCTTTGGCCAACCGGCCCGGCTGGATGCCAGCAAGGACCTGGCCTGGGTGCAAGGCCGGCTGATTTTCGAAAACTGCCCGATGAGCGAAGTGCTCGCCGAGCTGCGTCGCTACTACCCCGGCTGGATCGTCAACACCAACGACAAGCTCGCCAGCGTTGCCGTCACCGGCAACTACCGCCTCGACCAACCCCTGGATGTGGTGCGCTCCCTGGCCCACATCACCTCAGCCACATTGTCGGAATACCCCGCGCTGGTGATTTTGAACTAAATGAGAATTATTTTTACTCGATAGCCTTCGGCAGTACGTCTCGTCTTAGCCAATGCAACTGATTCCTATTTGGTTCGGTTCGCAACTATAAGATTCGTACCTTCCGGAGCGCTCTCGATGTCCTCTCGTTTCAACCGCCGGTCCTCCTCCCCCGTGCTGTCCTTGCTGACCGCCGCCATCCTGCTGGCCGGTTCGCCAGTGATGGCCGCCACTGCCGCCGAACCTGCCGCCCGCAACCACGGCAACTACAGCTTCAGCATCGAGCAACAGCCACTGGTTTCGGCGCTGAACGCCTTTACCAGCGTGACCGGCTGGCAAGTCGGCCTGCCCGCCGAGCTGGGCCAGGGTGTGTCGTCCCCTGGGGTGCGCGGCGCCCTGTCGCCGGAGAAAGCCCTGGACCGGCTGTTGGTGGGGACCAACCTGAGCTACCGCAAGCTGGGCAACAACAACATCGTCCTGGAAAAGCGCACGGCGGGCAGCACCCTCAACCTGCAACAGGTGACCATCAGCGCCACCCGTAACGCGCAGGATGTGAACAGCGTACCCAGCACCGTCAGCGTGCATGATCGCGAAGAACTGGACCGCCAGAACGTCAACACCATCCGTGATCTGGTGCGCTACGAGCCCGGCGTCTCGGTCGGCGGCGCTGGCACCCGTGCCGGCAATGCCGGGTTCAACATCCGCGGGATCGACGGCGACCGCATCCTCACCCAGGTGGACGGTGTGGAAGTGCCCGACAACTTCTTCAACGGCCCCTACGCCAAGACCCGCCGCAACTACGTCGACCCGGAGATCGTCAAGCGCGTCGAGATCCTGCGCGGCCCGGCCTCGGCCCTCTACGGCAGCAGCGCCATCGGCGGTGCCGTGAGTTACTTCACCCTCGACCCGGACGACATCATCAAGCCCGGCCAGGACGTCGGCGCACGCCTGAAGACCGGCTACAGTTCCGCCGACGAAAGCTGGCTGACCTCCGGCACCGTCGCCGGCCGCGTGCAGGACTTCGATGGCTTGCTGCACCTGAGCCAGCGCAATGGCCATGAGACCGAATCCTACGACGGCAACAACGCCACCGGCCTGGCCCGTACCGGCGCCAACCCCGAGGACGCGCGCACCACCAACATCCTGGCCAAGCTCGGCTGGAACTATGGCGATGACAACCGCCTGGGCCTGACCTATGAGAAGTACAAGGATGATCGCGACGTCAACCTGAAGAACGCGGTGGGCGGCCCGTTCATCGGCGGCCGAGGCTTCAACCTGTACCGTGATCGCCGTGGTAACGACACCATTACCCGCGAACGTTTCGGCCTGGAAAACAGCTTCGCCCTTGAGTCGCCGATTGCCGACCGGATCAAGACCAGCCTCAACTACCAGATCGCCAAGACCGACCAGACCACTGCCGAGATCTATCAGTCAGGTCGTCGTGTCCTGCGTACCCGCGACACGCTGTACCAGGAAAAACAGTGGATTTTCGATGCTCAGTTGGACAAAGCGTTCAGCCTCGGTGAAACCGATCACCAAGTGACCTACGGCACCACCCTCAAGCAGCAGAAAGTCACCGGCTCGCGCGAGGGCGGCGCGACCTGTGTGGCCGTCGGCAGTGGCTGCACCGCCATCGGCGCGCCCAGCCCGATTGCCACTGACAGCGTGAAAAAGTCCAGCGACTTCCCCGACCCGACCATCAACACGTATTCGCTGTTCGCACAGGACCAGATCAGCTGGGACAAATGGACCTTTCTGCCCGCCGTGCGCTACGACTACACCCAGCTCAAACCCAAGCTGACCCAGGCGTTCCTCAACACCGTCAACCCGACAGGCGCGGACCCGGTGAGCGACAAGGAAAAAACCTGGCACCGTGTGACACCCAAGTTCGGCCTGACTTACGCCCTGACGGATCAATACACCTGGTTCGGCCAATATGCCGAAGGTTTCCGTACGCCATCCGCCAAGGCGTTGTACGGCCGCTTTGAAAACCTCAACCTGGGCTACACCGTCGAACCCAACCCCGACCTCAAGCCAGAAACCAGCAAGGGCATCGAAACCGGGATTCGCGGCAAATTTGACGAGGGATCCTTTGAAATCGCCGTGTTTTACAACAAGTACCGCGACTTTATCGATGAGGACAACGCCGTCGTCGGCGGCACGGTCGAACAGTTCCAGGCCATCAATATCAAGCGCGCCACCATCAAAGGGGCCGAAGCCAAAGGGCGCCTGAACCTGGATGCATTCGGCGCCCCGCAGGGCCTCTACACCCAGGGTTCGGTGTCCTATGCCTACGGTCGTAACGACGATAACGGCGAGCCGCTGAACAGCGTCAACCCGCTCAAGGGCGTGTTTGGCCTGGGCTACGACCAGGACAACTACGGTGGTCTGTTGAGCTGGACCCTGGTGAAAAAGCAGGATCGCGTCGACAGCAGTACCTTCCACGCGCCGGACGGCGACACCAGCGGGCCCTTCAAGACTCCGGGCTTCGGTGTTGTCGACCTGACCGCCTTCTACAAAGTCACCCAGGACGTGACCATCAACGGCGGCCTCTACAACCTCACCGACAAGAAGTACTGGAACTGGGATGACGTACGCAGCTACGACAGTGTCGGCGAAGCCGCGGTGACCGGACCGGCCAACCTCGACCGCCTGACCCAGCCGGGCCGCAACGTTGCGATCAACCTGATCTGGGACATCTGACGACACCCGACTCACCTCGTCGAAATTTCAGCGGCGAGGTGAGGATTTTTTACTGTGCCGCGTCTTCTTGTTCGTCTAGTTGATAACAGCTCTCTTTAAGGGCCATAAGGCGCTCCCCCTTCTCAAGGACTTTTTCATGACCGCTTCTTCTACCGCAGAACGCCCAAGCCTGCGCTCCCAGCGCCTGAACCAGATTACCCACGAGCCACACACCAAGCTGGACGCGTTGGTGAAGGCCCACGCCCCGTTTGAAACCCAGGCCAACTTCGCGCGGTTCGTGGTGGCGCAATACCTGTTCCAGTCAGAACTGGTAGCCCTGTACAACGATGCCGAACTGATCAAGATCGTGCCTGACCTGGCCGAACGCTGCCGCGCCGAGGCCGCCAGGCTGGATCTGGCAGACCTGGATACAGAAGTGCCAGCACCGGTCCCCGGCGCGCTGAAGAACCCAAGCAAGGCCGAGGCCCTGGGCTGGTTGTTCGTGTCCGAAGGTTCCAAGCTGGGCGCTGCGTTCCTGATCAAGCGCGCCGTAGGCCTGGGCCTGAGCGAAACCTTCGGTGCCCGCCACCTGGGTGAGCCGGCCGGTGGTCGCGCCGAAGGCTGGAAAAGCTTCACTCGCACCCTGGATGCGTTGCAATTGAGCGCCGAGGAAGAAGCCGCAGCGGAAAAAGGCGCGGTGGATGCGTTTGTACGCTTCACCGTGTTGCTGGAACAGGCGTACGCTAGCGCCCCTGAACTGGCCTGATCGCCCACATTGAAATGCAATCAACTGTGGGAGGGGGCTTGCCCCCGATGGCGGAGGGCCAGGTACCTATTTGTTGGCTGATGCACCGCTATCGGGAGCAAGCCCCCTCCCACATTTAAACCGCATTTCAATGCCGACTCTTTTGTTATCCCCTACTTTGCACACACCATGACCCGCAAACCCCAATCCACCTCGAAAATCGCACAGATCCTCTTCGGCCTGCTGGCCTACGTCAGCCTGGGCATCGGGCTGGTGGCGATTGTGGTGCCGGGTTTGCCCACCACCGAGTTCATCCTCCTGGCCGCCTGGGCCGCGACCAAAAGCTCACCGCGCCTCAGTGCCTGGCTGGAAAACCACCGCCTGTTCGGACCGATCCTGTTCAACTGGCGCAACGGCAGGATCATCGCGCGCCGGGCCAAAGTCAGTGCCACCGTGAGCATGCTGCTGTGCGCCATCCTGATGCTGGTGATGCTCGACCACGGCTGGCCGATCTACCTGGCGATTGCCGGGATGAGCCTGGGCAACCTGTGGATCTGGTCACGCCCGGAACGGCTCGCACAGCCCGTGTGACGCCGGCTGTAGCCGCTTTCCTACCGCCCATCGCCTATCTCTCATGAATTGATTTGTTACGCCGATGTTTCAGACATAGCGCTGAATGGACTTGGCCCTGGATTGCATGCATTTCCACACGCCCATTCGCGAGTGAACCTATGTTCGACACCCTCTCCATACGTTTGAAAATCGTGCTGCTGTCCGGGCTATGTCTGCTGGGCGTAATAGCGTTGATCATCAGCATCAACCTTTACGAAACCAACCAGAACGACCATCTGATCAGCGATTCAAGCTCGCGAATGCTCACCAGCAGCGTGCAGAACCTGCTGCAAGCCAAGGCAGCGGAGCAAGCCGTGCTGCTGCGGAAAACCTTTGGTGAAAATCTTACCGTGATCACCGCCATCGCCGATCAGGTCAAAGACCTGCGCAACCTGGCCACCAAGCGCTCGCTGGACCCCGGCGCCTTGCGTGAAGAACTCAACCAGAGCCTGAAAACCACCTTCGAACGCAACAGCAAAGTGCTCGGCATCTGGCTGGCGTTCGAGCCCAATGGCCTGGACGGCAAGGACAGCGAGTTCGCCAATGACAAGACCCGCGCGTCCAATGAAAAAGGCCGCTTCTCCAGCTACTGGAACCGCGTCGGTGGTGAACCCTTGAACACCATCATGCTCGAGGAAGACCTGACCAAGACCACCCTCAACCTCAGCGGAACGCCCTATAACATTTGGTACACCTGCCCCCGGGACACCCGAAGCACCTGCCTGCTGGACCCATATGAAGACACGGTGACCGGCACACCGGTACTGATGACCACCATCTCCTTGCCGATGATCGTGGACGGGAAAGTCATTGGCGTGGTCGGTGTCGATATCGCCCTCAACACCCTGCAAGCCAGCACGGACGCCGCGCAAAAAGAGCTGTTCGACGGTGCGGCACACCTTGAGATCATTTCCAGCAACGGCCTGATTGCGGCCTACAGTGGCGAACCCGCCAAGGTTGGAAAAAACCTGGTCGACACCCTCGGTGCAGAAGGCAAGGAGATCGTGCAACTGCTCGCCAGTGGCAGCTATGTCAACCGCGAACAAGGCGACACCATCCGCGCGGTTTACCCGGTCAAGCCCATTGCCGATGCCAAAGCCTGGGGCGTAGTGATCAAACTGCCCAAACACGTGATGCTTGCCGACAGCACGAAACTTCAAGGCGTGCTCGACGCAGCCCAGGCCAGCGGCACCCTCAAGGCCTTGCTGGTCGGCGCCGCCGCCGGCCTGCTCGGCTTGCTGCTGATCTGGCTCACCGCCACCGGCGTGACCCGCCCGATCAACAGCGTGGCCGCCATGCTCAAGGACATCGCCAGCGGCGACGGCGATCTCACCCAGCGCCTGGCCTATGCCAAGAAAGATGAACTGGGCGAGTTGGTGAACTGGTTCAACCGCTTCCTCGATAAGCTGCAACCGACCATCGCGCAGATCAAGCAAAGCGTCACCGAAGCCCGTGGCACGGCTGACCAGTCCTCGGCCATCGCACGCCAGACCAGCGAAGGCATGCAGGTGCAGTTCCGCGAAATCGACCAGGTGGCCACGGCGTCCAACGAAATGAGCGCCACCGCCCATGACGTCGCCAACAGCGCCTCCAATGCCGCCAGCGCGGCACGCGGCGCCGATCAGTCGGCCCGTGAAGGCATGTCGATCATCGAGCAGAGCACCCGCGACATCACCACCCTCGCCGAAGAAGTCAGCAAAGCGGTGGGCGAAGTCGAAGCCCTGGCGGTCAATAGCGAGCAGATCGGTTCAGTCCTGGAAGTGATCCGCAGCATTGCCGAGCAAACCAACCTGCTGGCGCTCAACGCGGCGATCGAAGCCGCACGCGCCGGGGAAAGCGGCCGGGGGTTTGCGGTGGTGGCAGACGAAGTGCGCAACCTGGCCAAGCGCACCCAGGATTCCGTGGAGGAAATCCGCCTGGTGATCGAACGCATCCAGAGCGGCACCCGTGGCGTGGTGGCAACCATGCACTCGAGCCAGAGCCAGGCCCAGAGTAACGCCGGGCAGATCCATCAAGCCGCGCAGGCCCTGGGCAAGATCAGTGATGCGGTGACGGTGATCAGCGACATGAACCTGCAAATCGCCAGCGCCGCCGAGCAGCAAAGCGCCGTGGCCGAAGAGGTCAACCGCAACGTCTCGGCGATCCGCACCGTGACCGAAACCCTCACCGGCCAGGCCACCGAATCGGCGGCCATCAGCAGCCAGCTCAATGCGTTGGCCAGCCAGCAGATGAAACTCATGGATCAATTCAAGGTGTAAGACACACCAATGGTCAAATGTGGGAGGGGGCAAGCCCCCTCCCACATTTTGATCGCCTACTGCTTAGAGACCCGTCCAGGCCTTCACAAACGCCGCCACATCTTCCTTCGGCGCCGTACGCGGCGGGTTCTGCGGTGTACCCAAATAAAGGAAGCCAATCACCTCCTCATCCGCCGTCAGCCCCAGGCCTTTGGCCACGTGGGCCGAATAGGACAACTCACCCGTGCGCCACACCGCACCAATCCCCTGGGCATAGGCCGCCAGCAGAATGCCGTGGGCCGCGCAGGCGGCTGCCAACAGTTGTTCAGACTTGGGCACCTTGAAGTGCTCCTGCAGGCGGGCAATCACCACCACCACCAGCGGTGCACGCAGCGGGCCGTTCTGGGCCTTTTCGATGACAGCCTGGGGAGCATCGGCGTCCTGCAAACGGGCGGCTTCGGCCAACAGCGTGCCCATCTGCTCACGGGCGGCACCTTCCACGGTAAGGAAACGCCAAGGGCGCAGTTGGCCGTGGTCGGGCGCACGCATGGCTGCGGCGAACAGCACATCGCGCTGCTCCTGGGTCGGTGCCGGTTCCAGCAAACGCGGCACGGAAACACGGTTGAGCAAAGCGTCGAGAGCCTGCATTGGCCACCTCCAGAAAAAAATGTGCGGTCATTCTAGCGGGAATGAATCGGGATGCCACCAAACGATAATTGCTCTTATTCAATCCGCCCCGCCCTGTTAGACTTTGCGACCTTATTTCCAGCCTTCGTCCGGGAAACTCGATGTTTCGTTCGCTTTTTCGCCTGTGCGCAGCGTTGATGGCCTTGAGCCTGGCCGCCTGCGACGACGCCCCACGCTTCACCAAGGCCGAGCCGGGTGAATCGCGAGCGGGCGGCGCGACGACGGTGAACAAGCGCGACCAGAATGCGTTTTCCCTGCCCTCGGCCAACCTGTCGCCCACGCGCCGCCTGGATTTCAGCGTGGGCAACAGCTTCTTTCGCAGCCCCTGGGTGATCGCGCCGTCCACCACCACCGCCCGGGATGGCCTGGGCCCGCTGTTCAATACCAACGCCTGCCAGAACTGCCATATCAAGGACGGCCGTGGCCACCCGCCGCTGCCCGACGCGGCCAATGCGGTGTCGATGCTGGTGCGCCTGTCGATTCCCCTGTCTACCCAGGACCAGGCGCCCTACGCCAAGCTCATCGAGCAAGCCGGGGTGGTGCCCGAGCCCGTCTACGGCGGGCAATTGCAGGACATGGCCGTGCCCGGCGTCGAACCAGAAGGCAAGGTGCGCGTCGACTACACGCCGGTCAACGTCAGCTTTAAGGACGGCACCGTCGTCGAGCTGCGCAAGCCCGACCTGCAAATCACCCAGCTCGGCTATGGCCCGATGCATCCGGACACGCGCTTCTCCGCACGCATCGCCCCGCCGATGATCGGCCTGGGCCTGCTCGAAGCCATCAGCGACGCGGACATCCTGCGCAATACCGACCCGAAGACCGCCGACAAGGAAGCCCTCGTCGGCAGGGCGAATCGGGTCTGGGATGACGCCGAGCAAAAAACCGTACTCGGGCGTTTTGGCTGGAAAGCCGGGCAACCCAATCTCAATCAACAAAATGTTCACGCGTTCTCTGGTGATATGGGCCTCACCACCTCCCTGAGACCCTTCGATGACTGCACCGACGCCCAAGTCGCCTGCAAACAGGCACCCAACGGCAATGGCCCCGATGGCGAGCCGGAAGTCAGCGACAACATCCTGCGCCTGGTGCTGTTCTATACGCGCAACCTGGCCGTGCCCGTGCGCCGCGACGTCGACACGCCGCAGGTGCTGGCCGGGAAAAACCTGTTCTACCAGGCCGGTTGCCAGGGTTGCCATAAACCGACGTTCACCACCGCCGGAAATGCCGCCGAACCCGAGTTGGCCAACCAGGTGATTCGCCCCTACAGCGACCTGCTGTTGCACGACATGGGCCCAGGCCTGGCCGACAACCGCACGGAATTCAAGGCCGGTGGCCGCGACTGGCGCACGCCGCCGTTGTGGGGCATCGGCCTGACGCAGACCGTCAGTGGTCATACCCAGTTCCTGCATGACGGCCGCGCCCGCAACCTGCTCGAAGCCGTGTTGTGGCACGGCGGCGAAGCACAAGCGGCGCAGCAGCATGTGTTGTCCTTCAATGCCGAGCAGCGCGCTGCGTTGCTGGCGTTCCTGAATTCTTTATAAGCTTCGCCCCAATTACAGAAGGGAGCTCGACATGTTCCGTCCCAAGTTGTTGTTCACCAGCCTGGCCGCCCTCGCCCTGGGCGCCTGCTCGCCACAAGACCCGCAAGCCGTGACCTCGGCGGCGATCGCCAAGCAGGTGATCCTGCCGACCTACAGCCGCTGGGTCGAAGCCGACCGCCAGTTGGCCGTCAGCGCCCTGGCCTACTGCCAGGGCAAAGAAAGCCTGAACACCGCCCGCGCCGACTTCCTCCACGCGCAAAAAGCCTGGGCCGAGTTGCAGCCGCTGCTGATCGGCCCGCTGGCCGAGGGCAACCGCTCGTGGCAGGTGCAGTTCTGGCCGGACAAGAAGAACCTGGTGGGCCGCCAGGTCGAGCAACTGGTCGCCGCCCAGCCGCAGATCGACGGTGCCGCACTGGCCAAGTCCAGCGTGGTGGTGCAGGGCCTGTCGGCCTACGAATACATCCTCTACGACGCCAGGACCGACATCGCCGACGATGCGCAGAAAGCCCGTTACTGTCCGCTGCTGGTGGCCATTGGTGAGCGCCAGAAAGCCCTGGCCGAAGAGATCCTGGCCAGCTGGAACAGCACCGACGGCATGCTCGCGCAGATGAGCAAGTTTCCGAACCAGCGCTACGCTGATTCCCACGAAGCCATCGCCGATCTGCTGCGCGTACAAGTGACCGCACTGGACACCCTGAAGAAAAAACTCGGCACGCCCATGGGCCGCCAGACCAAGGGCATCCCGCAGCCGTTCCAGGCCGATGCATGGCGCAGCCAGTCGTCCCTGCAAAGCCTGGAAGCCAGCCTCGCCGCCGCCCAGACCGTGTGGGTGGGCGTGGACAACAAGGGCCTGCGTGGTTTGCTGCCGGCGGATCAGAAGCCATTGGCCGACAAGATCGACGCGGCCTATGCCGCCGCGCTGAAACTGTTCGCCAGCAACCAGCGCACCCTCAACGAACTGTTGAACGATGACGCCGGACGCCAGCAGCTCAACGACATCTACGACAGCCTCAACGTCGTCCACCGCCTGCACGAAGGCGAGCTGGCCAAGGCGCTGGGGATCCAACTGGGCTTCAATGCCAACGACGGTGACTGATGATGCTCAGGCGACAGGCTTTGGCGATCGGCAGCGTGCTGCTCAGCGCACTCACGTTGGGTGGCTGGACGCTGTTCAAAGGGAAGGACAGGGGCCCGCTGCTGCTGTCGGCGCGCGATGATGCAGACGGCAAGCACTATGCCGTGGGCTTTCAGCTGGACGGCAAGCAGGTGTTTGCCACCCAGGTCGGCCAGCGCTGCCACGACATCATCAACCACCCGACACTGCCGATTGCGCTGTTTGTTGCCCGCCGCCCAGGCACCGAGAGTTACCTGATCGACCTGCGTAATGGCGCGCTGTTGCAAACCCTCACCTCGAACGCCAACCGCCACTTCTATGGCCATGCGGTCATCCACAAGAGCGGCGATTGGCTGTACGCCACCGAGAACGACACGTCCGACCCCGGCCGTGGCCTGCTCGGTGTGTACAAGTTCGAAGGCGAGCGCCTGGTGCACAGCGGCGAGATCTCCACCCATGGCATCGGCCCGCACCAGGTGTCATGGATGCCCGACGGCGAAACCCTGGTGGTGGCCAACGGCGGCATTCGCACCGAAGCCGAAAGCCGCGTGGAGATGAACCTCAACGCCATGGAACCGAGCCTGGTGCTGATGCACCGTGACGGCACGCTGATCAGCAAGGAAACCCTCGGCCAGCAGATGAACAGCGTGCGCCATATGGGCATCGCCAGCGATGGCACCCTTCTCACCGGCCAGCAGTTCATGGGACCGTCCCAGGAGCGCTCCGAGTTGCTGGCGATCAAGCGCCCGGGCCAGCCGTTCGTGGCGTTCCCGGTGGCCGATGAGCAGTTGCAGGCCATGGGGCATTACACCGCCAGCGTCGCCGTGCACAGCGAGTTGCGCCTGGTGGCGTTGACCGCACCCCGTGGTAACCGCTTCTTTATCTGGGACATGGACACCGCCGAGCTGCGCCTGGATGGACCGTTGCCCGATTGCGCAGGCGTCGGCGCAGTGGCGGACGGGTTTGTCGTCACCTCGGGCCAGGGCCGTTGCCGCTACTACGATTGCCGCCAGAAACAGCTGGTCGCCAAACCGTTGGAATTACCGGCGGGGCTCTGGGATAACCACCTGCATCTGATCTGACCTGCGTAGATACCGTCTATCCAACACCGCCCCCCCGTAGCAGCTGTCGAGCCTTGGCGAGGCTGCGTCGGCCGCGACTCGAGCCTGAATCAGCAGCGCGCCTGACGCAGCCTCGCTTGCGCTCGGCAGCTGCTACGGATTTGCGCGGTGTTGGATAAGACGGTATCTACGGATTTGCGATAAGACGGTATCTACGGGGGTGAGGCTCTTGTAGCAGCCGCGTTGCGAGTAAGGTTGGAAGGTAAAAAAAAGGGCCTCGCATCGCAAGGCCCTTCTTCGGGGGTTTGAATCGTTTCAACTCTGCGGCCTCATCCCTTGGGACATCCCAAACATGAACAACAGCAACTCATGATCAGGCTTGACCGCCGCACTCGCCTTGGCGACGCGGGGCAACAGGCATTGCCCGCCCCCTTGCACCGCACTGAGCACCTGTGTGCGAGGTTGCTCCCATGCGGCCAGGGCCAGGGCCGCAATGCCCATCGCCCCGACCAGGAACAAACCTCGTGCTATTTCTAGCTTCATTTGGTTAAACCCTTGATAGCGCTGCCAAACGCCGTCTGGTAAAAGTAGCTGAGTTTTTCCCAGTCGGTGCTGTTCCACGACGAATGGCGACGCAACTGCAACATGTCATGGGAGGCTGCCCGATAAGCGGTCAAGCGCTGGCGGCATTTCTCGAAGTCCAGCAGCGCCACTTCCACCTGGGCCGAGTCGCCCTCGCCCGTCACCCGCACGAAAATATGCTTGATGTACAGGCAACCGTGCTGCCAGCGGCCCTTGTGCATGCGGGCCAGGGTGGCAGCCAACTCCTTAAGCAAGCGCTCGTGCACCTGCTCGCCATACTCTTCGCGACCACCGGCGGCGTACCAGTTTTCAATTTCGTCGAAGCCGTCTAGGGCGGCGGTTACCAGCAGCGCCTTCCAGTGGTGCTCGGGGTCACGACGCGCCTCACAAAAGACCATTTCGGGCACGCGAACATCCAGCAGTCGCAGGCCCCTGAGGGCATCACGCTCGCGCAGCACCGTGGGGCGTCCGAACGGGTGCAGCCAACTGCGGTAGATATGGCCCGTTTGGCGCTTGCTGTAGAGCAAACGGCCATTGGCAGTCATTACACGCTGTACACCACTTTCACCGCCACGCCGGCGATTGGGCTCTTCGACCCATTCGCCTTGCTGACGCCAGAAATAATCGAAGCGTTCTTCGGGAGCTACGTGACTGCCTGCTACGCACTCAACTGCCATCCTGTTACCTCTTGCGCAATACATACACCCGCCACATGGCGTACAGCGGTATGAAGTCCAGGGATTCCTGAACACGGAATCCGGCTTGCTCGAACTCTGCTTCAACAGTAGCAGCCGGTAACACAAATCTGTTCTGGTAACCTTCCTGCTCACCTGTCTTGCGACGCTTTCCTTCCAGACGCTTGCGTTTCCAGGCTTTGAAATTGCCATCGACCCACAGCGAAATGATCACGCTGTCACGGGTAACCCGCTGAAACTCCCGCAGAATTGCCTGACGGTGCGCCGGATCACCAATGTGGTGGAGCAGGCGCATACAGAAAATGCTGTCGACTGAGTTATCCGGCAAATCGATATCGAAGGCAGATGTCTGCAAGGGTCGTACCCTTTTCACCACTTCTGCGGGCTGGGCGGCCATCGCGACCTTCAACATGGAGGCCGAATTGTCGGCGCCGATGATCACACGGTTGGGTTTTTCCGCCAGCAGCGGCCAGAAACGCCCGGCGCCACACGGCAGGTCCAGCACCAGGCCAGGCTCGCCGGCCATCGCCAACGCGCCACGGGCCAGTTGCTCGTCGCGTTTGTGGGACAACCGGCGAGCCAGATTGTCCTGATGCTTGAGCAAATATTCGTGGGCGTGCTGATCGTCGTACTTTTCGGAAAATTCGAGCTTGATCGGGGTAGGCATCAACGGATCTCCAGTTGCTGATGCCTACAACCTTAAGCAGCGTCCTGTGATCAACAGGTCAACCCCTTGTGAAAAACTTGTCCTGTCCAATCTCATATATTTCAAGACTTTACAGATACAAGCAATATCATGGGGCCATCTTCGCCGAATTACGGGGATCTCTGGCAGGATAACGGCAGCGGGAACGTTCAGGCGTTGACCTGACTCAACTGGACATGAAAGCGACAGCCATTGGGCTCCACGGTGCTGAGGGTAACGCTCCAGCCCTGGTTCTCGCAGATGCGCTGGACCAGTGACAAACCCAACCCCAGACCCTCGCCGCGCTTCTCACTGCCGCGGACGAACGGCTCGAACATCGCTTCGCGCTTGTCTTCGGGAATGCCGACGCCGCTGTCTTCCACCACAAACCCGGTCGGCTCCAGGGTCAGCCGGATGAAGCCACTTTCGGTGTAATGCAGGGCATTGCGCAACAGGTTGCCCATCACGGCATGCAGGAAGGTCGCGTTGTAGCGCGTATCCAACGGGTCGCCCGGCTGGTAGATCAACTCCAGGCCCTTGTGTTCGATGGGCTCGCGCCAGATGCCGAGCAGATCATCAGCGACCTGGGACAGATTGGCCCTAGGCGACATGCTCCCGTCATCATGCTGAGCCCGGGCCAGCATCAGGAAGGTTTGCACCAGTTCGCGCATTTCTTCGCAGGCCCGGGCGATTCGCTCGACCTGGTTACGCCCACGCTGATCGATAGCCGGGTTTTCCAGCAACAGTTCGCAGGAACTGGCCAGCACCATCAAAGGCGTGCGCAGTTCGTGGCTGACATCGCTGGTGAACAACTGCTCGCGGGACAACGCCTGGCGCAGGCGCCCCAGCGTGGCGTCGAAGGCCACCGCCAGCTCGCCCACTTCGTCGGCCGCGTAGTCCGGTGCCAGGGGCGGCGCCAGGCCCAGCAACTGGTCGCGGTGCCGCACCTGGCGAGCCAGGCGCACCACCGGCGCCATCACTTTACGGGCCAGCACCCAGCCGAGGAATACCGCCAGCGCCAGGCTGAGCACGAAGCCCACCAGCACCACGGCAAACAGCACGCGCTCGCGCTCTTCGAAATCGCTTTGATCCTGCAGCAGCACATAGCGCCGACCGTCGACCACTTCTACCATGGCGTGGTACGACAACGCCTCACGAAACACCTCATGAAACCCTGGTTCCAGATGCCGCAGGTCCTTGGGCAATTCAAAATCCCCGGGGCCACCGCTGAAGTAAAATAGCTGGTCGGGCTCGGGCCGGTGCCGCCAGTCCTCGACGGTGTCCATCAGCAGCAGGCGCTGCAGGTCACCGCCCAAGCCTGCCGAGATCAACTTCTCTTCCACCAGGTGCACGGTGGCGACGATGCCCATGGCGAAGGCCCCCGCCACCAACGCACTCATCAAGGCAAAGGCGATGATGATCCGCTGGGCAAGGCTTTGCTTAAACTCCATCACGGCCCTCGGCCAAGCGGTAACCCACACCATGCACGGTTTGCAGCAACGGCTTGGCGAACGGCTTATCGATCACCTGGCGCAACTGGTGGACATGGCTGCGCAGGCTGTCGCTGTCCGGGCAGTCATCGCCCCACAGCGCCTCTTCCAGCACTTCCCGACGCAATACGTGGGGACTTTTCTGCATCAAGACCGCGAGCAGCTTCAGGCCGACCGGGTTGAGCTTGAGCAGGCGCCCTTCGCGGGTCACTTCCAGGGTATCGAGGTCGTAATTCAGATCGGCCACTTGCAGGGCGCGGCGACCGCCGCCTTGGGCACGGCGCAGCACCGCTTCGATGCGCGCAGCCAGTTCCGACAGGGCAAACGGTTTGAGCAAATAGTCATCGGCGCCGGACTTGAAGCCCTGCAGCCGGTCATCCAACTGGTCGCGGGCAGTGAGCATGATCACCGGCGTGTCGCGGCGCGCGTCCTCACGCAGGCGTTTGCACAGGGTGTAGCCATCGATGCCAGGCAGCATGATGTCGAGCACGATCAAGTCGTAATGCTCGGTGGCGGCCAGGTGCAGGCCCGACAAACCGTCCTGCGCACAGTCCACGGTGTAGCCTTTTAGCCCCAGGTAGTCGGCCAGGTTGGCCAGAATATCGCGGTTGTCTTCAACCAATAGAATTCGCATGGGCAGTGTCTCCGTACGCGGTAACGGCCGTGTTGGCTCGCGCAGCTTAAGGCCAAGTGTGGCTCAGGGATAGAGCGGAAAGGCGTGCCAATATAGGTTTTCAACCGATTCAGCCTACCAACGAGTTTTTCACTATAGCTTCACAAACTGACTACAGTGTCAGGCAGAAGATCGCCCCCCATTGATATAAGGAACATGGACATGGGGTTGCTCAAGACGGCGCCAATGCGCTATTTGCTGTTGGTAACCGGTGCCTGGCTGGTTATTTTCCTGCTCACTCGTGGCGTGCTGCTCATCACCCATTTGGATGAAGTCGGCGGCAACCTGTTGCCGGTGTTTGGCGTGGGCCTGCTGTACGACCTGGGTTTCCTGGCGTATGCGGCACTGCCGCTGGGTCTGTATTTGCTGCTGTGCCCGCCCGTGCTGTGGCGCCGTCGCGGTCACCGCTGGTTCCTGCAGGCCGTGCTCACCGTCAGCCTGTTCGCCATGCTGTTTACCTCGGTGGCCGAGTGGCTGTTCTGGGATGAATTCGGCGTGCGCTTCAACTTCATTGCCGTCGATTACCTGGTGTACTCCGACGAGGTGTTGAACAACCTGCTGGAGTCTTATCCGATCGGCAAACTGCTGAGCCTGCTCGCCATGCTGGCGATTGTCTTGAGCCTGGCCTTGCGCAAGCCGTTCAATGCGGCGATGAGCGCCCCACTGCCGCCGATGCGCGGTCGCCTGGTGAATGCCCTGGCCCTGTTGGTGATTGCTGGCCTCAGCCTGCAGCTGATCAGCCAGGACAGCCCGCGAGCCCTGGGTGGCAACGCCTACAAGAACGAACTGGCCAGCAATGGTCCGTATCAGTTTTTCGCCGCATTCCGTAACAACGAACTGGATTACCCACAGTTCTACAACACCCTGCCGACTGAGGTTATCGCCACGCAACTGCGTGCAGAGCTGAGCGAACCCAACGCCCGCTTTATCGGCCAGGACCCGCTGGATATCCGCCGCGCCATCACCAATCCGGGCACGCCGCGCAAACCCAATGTCGTGCTGGTGACCATCGAAAGTTTCAGCGCCAAGTACATGGGCAGCAACGGCGACGAGCGCAACCTCACGCCTAACCTGGATGCGCTACGTAAACAGAGCCTGTATTTCAATAATTTCTATGCCACCGGCACCCGCACCGACCGTGGCCTGGAGGCGATCACCCTGGCGATTCCACCCACGCCCGGGCGCTCGATCGTCAAGCGCATCGGTCGTGAAAGCGGCTTCGCCAGCCTGGGGCAACAGCTCACGGCCGTCGGTTACGACAGCGTGTTTGTGTACGGCGGGCGCGGGTACTTCGATAACATGAACGCGTTTTTCAGCGGCAACGGTTATCGCGTCGTGGACCAGAGCAGCGTGCCCGAGTCAGAAATCTCGTTCAAGAACGCCTGGGGCATGGCTGACGAGGACCTGTATAACCAAACCCTGAAACTGGCCGACATCGACTACGCCAAGCAGCAGCCCTTTTTGCTGCAACTGATGACCACTTCCAACCACCGCCCCTACACCTACCCGGATGGGCGTATCGACATCAAATCCGGGAATGGCCGCGACGGCGCGGTGAAATACACCGACCACGCCATCGGCCAATTCCTGGAAGCCGCCCGCCAAAAACCCTGGTTCGATAACACGATCTTCATCTTCGTCGCCGACCACACCGCCGGCAGCGCAGGCAAGGAAGACCTGCCCATCACCAACTACCAGATTCCGCTGTTCATCTATGCGCCCAAGCTGATCGACGCACGGGAAAGCGCACAACTGGCCAGCCAGATCGACCTGGCGCCCACGCTGCTGGGCCTGCTCAACCTGAGCTACGAATCCACCTTCTTTGGTCGCAACCTACTGCAAGACAACCCACTGCCACCTCGGGTGGTGCTCGGCAACTACCAGCACCTGGGCCTGTTCGACGGCAAGGACCTGGCCATTCTCAGCCCACGCCTGGGCCTGCGCCGCCACGACCAGGCCCTGGGTGAGAGCCAGGAGTTGCGGGTCGGCAGCGATGACCCGTTGATCCAGCGGGCGATCACCTACTACCAGGCCGCCAGCTATGACTTCAAACAACAGTTACTGAGCTGGAGAGCGCCCAAGGAAGAGGCCCCGGCACTGAGCACGCGCTAACCAAAACGCCCCGTACAGGTCAGTACGGGACGTTTTTCACCAGGGTCCACCCATGGGAACCACCCCCGCCGTCCCCGTCTCCAAACCTCTCAACCTATGGCTCTGCCTGGGCATCCCCGGCGGCGCTGCGCTCCTATTGCTGCTGCTGGAGCTGACCTCGCTGGACATGAACCTCGCCAAGCTGTTCTACAACGGCGCGGAGGGCGGCTTCATCGGGCGTTACAGTTTCTTCCTCGAAGACATCCTGCATGATCGTGCCAAACAGTTGGTCATCCTGTTCTCGGTCCTGGCGATCCTGGGATTTGCCGGCACGTTTATTCTCCGACGGCTCAAACCCTATCGTCGTGAACTGGGCTGCCTGGTGCTGTCACTCGGGCTGGCGACCGCGTTTGTCGCTCCGCTGAAAACCATCACCGGCGTCCAGTGCCCGTGGAGCGTCCAGGAATTCGGCGGTCAGGAAACCTACAGCAAACTGCTGAGCCCTCGCCCGCCCACCGATAAACCGGGACGCTGCTGGCCAGGCGGTCATGCCGCCACCGGGTTCGCCTTGTTCGCCCTGTTTTTTGCACTGCGTGACCGGCAGCCGCGCCTGGCGCGCTACGCATTCATCTTCGCCGTCGGCTTGGGCAGCGTTTTTTCCGTCAGCCGTATGATGCAAGGCGCGCACTTCTTTTCCCATAACGTGTGGACGGCAATTTTCTCCTGGCTGATCTGCCTGGGGCTGTATTGCCTGTTGCTGTACCGGCCATCCAAGCGCGCGGCGCCCACCTGAGCCCAAGCCGCCGCCCACAAAAAAGCCCCGCCTGCATCACTGCAGGCGGGGCTTTTTCAGTACAGGGGTAAGGCTGGCTTACATCATGCCGCCCATGCCACCCATGCCGCCCATGTCTGGCATACCGCCGCCAGCCGAGCCTTCAGCCTTTGGCTTGTCAGCGATTGCAGCTTCGGTGGTCAGGATCAGACCACCGATGGAGGCTGCGGCCTGCAGCGCGGAACGAGTCACCTTGGTAGGGTCCAGGATGCCCATTTCGATCATGTCGCCATAGACGCCAGTCGCAGCGTTGTAACCGTAGTTACCTTTGCCGTTCTTGACTTCGTTGACCACAACACTTGGCTCGTCGCCGGAGTTGGCAGCGATCTGACGCAGCGGTGCTTCAACCGCACGACGCAGCACAGCGATACCGACGTTCTGGTCAGCGTTGTCGCCGGCCAGGTTGGTCAGGGCTTCCAGGGCACGGATCAGCGCGACGCCACCGCCAGGTACCACGCCTTCTTCGACGGCTGCGCGGGTTGCGTGCAGGGCGTCTTCAACGCGGGCTTTCTTCTCTTTCATTTCAACTTCGGAACCCGCGCCAACCTTGATCACTGCAACGCCGCCGGACAGCTTGGCCAGACGCTCTTGCAGTTTTTCACGGTCGTAGTCCGAGGAGGTCTCGGCAACCTGGGCACGGATCTGAGTGATGCGCGATTGGATGTCGCCTTCAACGCCAGCACCGTCAACGATGATGGTGTTTTCCTTGGAGATGGTCACGCGCTTGGCGCTACCCAGGTTTTCCAGGGTGGCGCTTTCCAGGCTCAGGCCGATCTCTTCGGAGATAACGGTACCGCCGGTCAATACGGCGATGTCCTGCAGCATGGCCTTGCGACGGTCGCCGAAGCCCGGAGCCTTGACGGCCGCGACTTTGACGATGCCACGCATGTTGTTCACTACCAGTGTCGCCAGGGCTTCGCCTTCAACGTCTTCGGAAACGATCAGCAGTGGGCGGCCGGCTTTGGCAACGGCTTCCAGCACTGGCAGCATTTCGCGGATGTTGGAAATCTTTTTGTCGACCAGCAGGATCAGCGGGCTGTCCAGCTCGGCAACCATGGTTTCTGGTTTGTTGACAAAGTACGGGGACAGGTAGCCACGGTCGAACTGCATGCCTTCGACAACCGACAGTTCGTTTTCCAGGCCCGAGCCTTCTTCAACGGTAATCACGCCTTCTTTACCGACTTTTTCCATGGCTTCGGCAATGATGTCGCCGATGGAGCTGTCGGAGTTGGCGGAGATGGTACCTACCTGGGCGATTGCCTTGGTGTCGGCGCATGGCTTGGACAGGTTTTTCAGCTCGGCAACGATGGCGATGGTGGCCTTGTCGATGCCGCGCTTGAGGTCCATCGGGTTCATGCCGGCAGCAACGGCCTTGTAGCCTTCGTTGACGATCGCCTGAGCCAGAACGGTGGCGGTGGTAGTACCGTCGCCTGCGTCATCGTTGGCACGGGAGGCAACGTCTTTGACCAGCTGCGCGCCCATGTTTTCGAAACGGTCTTCCAGTTCGATTTCTTTGGCGACGGAAACGCCGTCCTTGGTGATGGTCGGAGCGCCGAAGCTCTTCTCGATGATCACGTTACGGCCTTTCGGGCCCAGGGTCGCTTTTACTGCGTCAGCCAGGATGTTGACACCGGTGAGCATTTTCTTACGGGCGGAATCGCCGAATTTAACTTCTTTAGCAGCCATGATCGATATTCCTTAAATACTTTGTAGTAACGGGAAAATGAGCGGGGAAATCAGTCTTCCAGAACGGCGAGAATCTCGTTCTCAGCCATAACCAGCAGGTCTTCGCCGTCGACTTTCACAGTGTTGCTGCCGGAGTAAGGGCCAAATACAACCTTGTCACCGACTTTAACGGCCAGCGCACGTACGTCACCGTTTTCCAGAGTCTTGCCTGGGCCTGCAGCGACGATCACACCGTGGTTGGCTTTTTCAGCAGCCGAACCTGGCAGAACGATACCGCCAGCGGTTTTCTTTTCTTCTTCGCTGCGACGGATTACGACGCGGTCGTGCAGAGGACGAAGCTTGCTCATTGTCGATCTCTCCTAATTGTGTTTTTCATCGGCCGGTATCGATACCGGCGGGTTGTATTCCGGCAGTGCCGGTCGCGGTTCGCTGGGCGAAACACGGAAGTCTGTCCGGTGTCGCCACCAGAAACCTTGCGGTGACCGTTACATAAGGGCGCATAAGCTTATTACAAGGGGCCGGCGATGATTTTTTTTGCGTCTGCCGGCCTATAAAAGCAACACGGCACCCGAAGGTGCCGTGCCAGTGAAGCGGTTATTTGCTGTCGCGGTGTTCGAACTCGCCTTCGATCACGTCGCCTTCTCGCCCCAACGGTTGGCGCGGAGCCGGGCCGCCACGGGGTTGCAGGTCGTCGGCGAACGCACGTTGGCGAATAGCGGCCTCTTCGGCGCGCTGGCGCATCTTGCCCGCCAGCAATTTGCGGGTGAACGGCAGCAGCATCACCAGGCCCACTACGTCGCTGATAAAGCCCGGCAGGATCAACAGGCCGCCCGCCAACGCCATCATCAGGCCTTCGAGCATGGTCTGGGCCGGCAGTTCGCCGCGGTTCAGGCTCTCACGGGCACGCAGCGCCGTGGCCAGGCCGGCGACGCGCAGCACCAGGACGCCGAGCATCGAGCCGAGAATGATCAGCAACAGGGCCGGGAAAAACCCGATCGCACCGCTGACTTGAACGAATACGAACAGCTCCAACACCGGGAACAGCAGAAAGAGCAATAAAAAAGGGCGCATCAAAAGGTTCCTCAACGCAAGAATGCCTTGCCAGTCCACCTTAGATGACGTCGCCGTTTCGTGAATTCAAGCTTCAGCGGCGGCTTTTTTCGGCCAGACCTCGGCGTGGGCCAATGAAACCAGGGCTTCGCGTACTTGTGTCGGCGTGTTGCAAGACGCCGCAAACGGCAGCCAGTGCAAAGCCTGGCCGATGCGCAGATGCAGGCCTTCGCTGTCGATGCCGGCCAATTGCGCAGGTTCGAAAGCAGGCAAGCCGGCCAACTCGACGTAATGGGCAATGGCCTTGGTGTGGTCGCTGTTCATGTGCTCGATCATGCTGCGCTCGGCCTTGCCCGCGAAGGGGTTGGCCAGGGTCAATTGGTCGATCCAGTGAATCGCGCCAAACCCGCCGATATAACGGTGACGCACCGGCTTGAGCACCCAGAAATCGAAATCGTGGGCCTGGTGGTAGTTGGCCGAATCGGGGAAGTAGCGGTAATAGCGCTCGGCCGCTGCTTCGATGGCGACCGGGTCCTCGAGTTTCTCGGCTTCGGCCAGGTAGGTCAGGCGCCCCACGGCCTGCACATCATCCGCTTCACGCTCGCCGACCAGCAGCGAACACTTGGGATCTTTTTGCAGGTTATGGGTGTGCTGGGCGATACGGCTGATCAGAATCAGCGGGCGGCCCTGCTCGTCGAGGCAATACGGCACGACCGAGCCGAACGGAAAGCCGGGCATGGCCTTGGACAGTGTGGAGAGAGCCCCACGGTATTCCTTGAGCAACAGCTCTCGGGCGTTCTTGGCAACCTGCGTGCTCAACGTATGACTCCTCGGGTATTCGGCCGCCCATAGCGTATGGGAATGGATCTCAACACAAGGTAATCAATCTACGCGCCGGTTGCCAGCGGCTCGATTACCAGGCGACGCCGAAGCCTGCGGTATAGCGGGTCTTGCTCAGGCTGCTTTCCGAATCGCCGCTGATCACGTCGCGCTCGGCCTTGAGGTTGAGCGACGCCCACTCGGTGACTTTATAGCGCAGGCCCATTTCCGCATCCAGGGAGTACTCGGCCGGGCCGTCGATAGGCTTGCCCACCTCGCCATTGGTGAAGAACTCAACGGTCTTGCCCACCAGGTAGCGGTTGTAGTTCCACTTCATGGCCAAGGAATAGAAGTTGTCCTTGCCGCCATCGGCGTACTCGTAATCGGTGCGGTTGACCAGCGAGCCGAGGGAGAACGCCCCCAGTTCGTCGTCCCAGAACTGGTAGCCCGGGCCGGTACCGACGGTACGTTGGCGCGCCAGGTCTTCAACCTTGTCGCGCTTGTAGGTCAGGCGCCCCTGCCAGAACCAGTGCTCGGTGATGAAGCGGTCCAGGTCATACTCCAGCGCCCAGTTGTCGGTGGTGGTGACGTCGTCCTGGAACTCGCGGTTGTACTCGCCCTGCCCGGTATGGCGCCATTGGCCATGGCGCGCGGTGGTCTTGAAGTCGATGTCGTAGTCATTGGTGTCTTTTTCGGCGCGCTTGTAGTCCAGCGCCATGTCGACATTGCCCTTCCACATCAGGTCTTCGATCACCGGCTTGGGCTTGATGATCTGCTGGATACTTGCCAGCTCGACGGTCTTGGGCGCCTCGCCATTGGCCAGCACCACCTTGCCATCGTCCGCCGCCTGCAGGGACTTGGCCTTCTCGCCGGTGTAGGCGTCCTGCTTGACCAGCAACTCCTGGTCGCTCTCCAGGGTTTTCACCTGCTTCCAGTCCACCGGAATGGCGCCGGCGTAGTCGGTCTGGATCAGCAGCTTGCCACCGTCGAAGACCTTGATCTTGCCGGTCAGGCGATCACCGTTTTTTAACCAGACGGTATCGGCCAGCAGGGGCGTGGAGGCACTGAAGACAGCGAGGCACAGCAGGGTTCTGGACAACATAAGCGGATGGGGAGCTCAAGGTTGGCGAAAAGGGGCGATTATCGTGTTAGATAGCTAGGACTGACTCAAGGATTTGTGTTGAGTTCAATTCTCAACAGCATACTTACAGACGTTTCTTACAAAAGACCGAAGATCCCAACGGATATGCCCACAGTCAATCAGCCTGCCGATGCCCCACAAACCCCCGCCGAAATGCGCCGCACCGCGCTGTACCTGACCCTGGCGCAAGTCCCCGCCGGTTGCGTGGTGAGCTACGGCGAACTGGCGCAACTGGCCGGGCTGGGACGCGCCGCGCGCTGGGTGGGTCGTACCTTGAGCCAACTTCCCGAGGGCACCACATTGCCCTGGCATCGCGTGCTGGGTGCCGGTGGTCGGATAAGTCTGCCGGTGGGCAGCGCCTCAGGCGACGAGCAACGGGCGCGCTTGCGTGACGAGGGCGTCACGGTGCGCAACAATCGCGTGGATATTCAGCGCCATGGCTGGCGCCCGGTAGAGCACAGCGGTTAGAGTGCGCGCTTTGTTTCCGTGAATCTGAGGCAGACTCCAGCCCATGCCCCGTAAAACCTGGCGCGCCGCGCTCGCCGCCTATGCCAGCCCCTCGACGTTAGTGCTGTTGTTGCTCGGCTTTGCCGCCGGCTTGCCTTACATGTTGGTGTTCTCGACGCTTTCGGTGTGGCTGCGTGAGGCCGGTGTGGCCCGCGAGACCATCGGCTATGCGAGCCTGATCGGTTTGGCGTACGCCTTCAAATGGGTCTGGTCGCCGCTGCTCGACCAATGGCGCCTGCCACTGCTCGGTAAACTCGGACGTCGTCGCTCCTGGCTGGTGCTTGCACAGTCGCTGGTGATCCTCGGATTGATCGGCATGGGCTTCTGCGACCCGCAGAAACACCTGTCCTGGCTGATCGCCATTGCCGTCGTGGTGGCCTTCGCTTCCGCCACCCAGGACATCGCGGTCGACGCCTATCGCCTGGAAATCGCCGACGACAGCCGCCAGGCCGCCCTGGCCGCCAGCTATATGTCCGGCTACCGCATCGCCGCCCTGCTGGCCACGGCCGGTGCGCTGTTCTTTGCCGAAGGCTTCGGCTCCACCGGCTTCAACTATAAGCACTCGGCCTGGACCGGCACCTATGTGCTGTTCGGCGTGCTGATGATCCCGGCGCTGCTGACCACGCTGTTCATGCGCGAACCGAATGTACCGCTGCGCACCCAGTTGCAGGCCGGGCGCTACAGCTTCGTGCATCAACTGGTGTCGGTGTTCGTGCTGATCGTGTTGCTGGTGTCCGTACCGGCGATGTTCACCCAGCTGTTCAACACCGACTTCGCCAGCGTGCTGTTCCAGGGCGTCAGCCTGTGGGACTTGCTGATGGACGACCGCGCGTTCCTGCGCGCCATTCTCTATATCATTCTCACCACACTGTGCCTGTCGGCCATGGGCCGACGGGGCCTGGCGCCGGTGCTCACGCCGGTCAACGACTTTATCCTGCGCTACCGCTGGCAGGCATTGCTGCTGCTGGGGCTGATCGCCACCTATCGCATGTCCGACACAGTGATGGGCGTGATGGCCAACGTGTTCTACATCGACCAGGGCTTTACCAAGGATCAGATCGCCGGGGTCAGCAAGATCTTCGGCCTGATCATGACCCTGCTCGGCGCCGGCATGGGCGGCCTGCTGATCGTGCGCTTCGGCATCCTGCCGATCCTGTTTATCGGCGGCGTGACGTCGGCGGGGACCAACCTGCTGTTCGTGATGCTCGCCGACATGGGCCCCGACCTGCAGATGCTGATCTTCACCATCTCCCTGGATAACTTCAGCTCGGGCCTGGCCACGTCGGCATTCGTGGCCTACCTGTCGAGCCTGACCAACCTCAAGTTTTCCGCCACCCAATATGCGCTGCTCAGCTCGATCATGCTGTTGTTGCCTCGCCTGATCGGCGGGTATTCGGGGGTGATGGTGGAGAAGTTCGGGTACCACAACTTCTTCCTGATCACCTGCATGCTGGGCGTGCCGACATTGCTGCTGATTGCGTTGCACTGGTATCAGGAGAATCGGCGGATTCGGTTGAATCCGCCGGTAGAGGACTGATTCTGGGGGCCCTTTAAAAGCCAGACCGCGGCGCCCCCATCGCGAGCAAGCTCTGCGCCTACAGACAGCCCTGCATTCTGATGCCTGTACGGCGGCAGTTTGCGCCCGTACAATCCCAAGTCATTTCAAGTCCAAGCAACCGACAACGGCCTACCATGCGTACCAGTCAATATTTGCTCGCCACACAGAAAGAAACGCCTTCCGATGCGGTCGTGATCAGCCACCAGCTGATGCTGCGCGCCGGCATGATCCGCAAACTGGCCTCGGGCCTGTACACCTGGCTGCCCATGGGCTTGAAGGTGATGCGCAAGGTCGAAGCCATCGTTCGCGAAGAAATGAACGCCGCCGGCTCTCTCGAAGTGTTGATGCCGAGCACCCAACCGGCCGAGCTGTGGCAGGAATCCGGGCGCTGGGAAGAGTACGGCCCTGAGTTGCTGCGCTTCAAGGACCGTCATGGCCGCGACTTCTGCGCCGGCCCGACCCATGAAGAAGTGATCACCGACCTGATGCGCAACGAGTTGAGCAGCTATAAACAGCTGCCTCTGAACCTGTATCAGATCCAGACCAAATTCCGCGATGAAATCCGTCCACGCTTCGGTTTGATGCGCGGCCGCGAATTCATCATGAAGGACGCCTATTCGTTCCACGCCGACCAGGCATCGCTGCAGGCCACCTACGACCGCATGCACCTGGCCTACTGCAATGTGTTCACGCGCCTGGGCCTGAAGTTCCGGGCGGTTGAAGCGGACAATGGCTCCATCGGCGGTGCCGGCTCCCACGAATTCCACGTGCTGGCCGAGTCCGGCGAAGACGATATCGCGTTCAGCAACGGTTCCGACTACGCGGCGAACATCGAGAAAGCCGAAGCCGTGCCACGGGAAACCTCCCGTCCAGCCCCGGCTGAAGAACTGCGCCTGGTGGATACGCCAGAGACCAAGACCATCGCGGCCCTGGTGGAGAAATTCAATCTGCCGATTGAAAAGACCATCAAGACCCTGATCGTGCACGCCGAAGAAGAAGGCAAGCTGATCGCCCTGGTGATCCGTGGCGACCACGAACTCAACGAAATCAAGGCCGCCCAGCAACCTGGCGTGGCCAGCCCGCTGGTCATGGCCAGCGATGCCGAACTGCGCGACGCCATCGGCGCCGGTGCCGGTTCCCTCGGCCCGCTGAACCTGCCGCTGCCGATCATCATCGACCGCTCGGTCGAGTTGATGAGCGACTTCGGTATCGGCGCGAACATCGACGACAAGCACTACTTCGGCGTGAACTGGGAGCGTGACCTGCCGGTGCCGACCGTGGCCGACCTGCGCAACGTCGTTGCTGGCGACCCAAGCCCGGACGGCAAGGGCACCCTGGAAATCAAGCGCGGCATCGAAGTCGGGCACATCTTCCAGCTGGGCAACAAGTACAGCAAGGCGATGAAGTGCGAAGTGCTGGGCGAGAACGGCAAGCCGATTACCCTCGACATGGGCTGCTACGGCATTGGCGTTTCCCGCGTGGTTGCCGCTGCCATCGAGCAGAACAACGACGAGAAAGGCATTATCTGGAGTGACGCCCTCGCGCCTTTCCAGGTGGCCCTGGTACCACTGCGTTACGAAACCGAGCAAGTACGCGAAGCCACCGACAAACTGTATGCCGAACTGACGGCCGCTGGTTTTGAAGTGCTGCTGGATGACCGCGACAAGAAAACCAGCCCGGGCATCAAGTTCGCCGACATGGAGCTGATTGGCATCCCGCACCGGATCGTGGTCAGTGACCGCGGCCTGGCCGATGGCAATCTGGAATACAAGAGCCGGACCGAAGCCGAAGCCCAACCCTTGCCGGTGGCTGACGTGCTGTCTTTCCTCCAGGCGCGTATTCGTCGCTGAAAACCAGATCAAGAGACGTCATGTTCAAGCGAAACACCAGAGCCCTGGGGGGCGCCGCCTTGTGCGGCGCCCTGCTGGTCAGCGGCTGCGCCAATCAGATGTCGCAACGCAGTGAGCACGAGGAGCGGGTCGAGCGTAAGTTGCTCGACCACAGCCTGCAGATCGATGTAGGCGAACCCAAAGTGCTGGAACTGCCGCAACGCCGGGTTCGCATTCACGAGCAAAAGACCTTTGAGGTCACCGAATTCGAAGTTACCCGTCGTTACGATCGCTACACGCCTTACCAGCCCTGGCGCAAACTCTATGAGATGCCCCTGGGTGCAGTGGCTTTGGTCGCGGGTGCGGGCGCCAACGTGGCGAACATCTTCGCCCTCGGCAACCTGCCGACCAGCATGACCCACGACTGGCTGACCTACGGCGTGGACGGTCTCAACCCGTTCATGAACGTGCAATCCCATGGGCGCGCGCAACAGAACCTGGCGGGTATCGATGAAGTCCAGCGCGACAAACGCGTGGAATATTCGAGCCTGCCCTGGAGCGAGCGCCCGGTCCAGGTCACCGCCGGCAAACAGACCCATGAGCTGACCACCGACCGCAACGGCGTGCTGCGCCTGAACCTGTTGGACAGCCCGTTTGCCGAGCAGGACCTGAACCGCGTCACGACCTTGAAGATCAGCGTGGAAGATGGCCAGGACGACGTGCACTCGGACTCGACCCTGGCGATCAGCAGCACCCTGCGCGGCAAGTTGCTGGAAGCCCACGGCCTGATCTACGACGACCTGGAAGACGATGAAGTCAGCCAGTGGGTGCACCGGGTCAAGCGCCTGTCGGAGCTGGGCCTGGAGGAAGAAGCCAGCGAACTGGAACAAAGCCTGATCGAACTGACCCGCAATGATCCCGAGTTGCAGCAGGAATTCCTGCAGGCGTTGACCAAGGATGCGGGGCGGTTGGTGGCGGATCCCGGAGCACGCTGAGGCTTCGAAAACGCTGCAGATCCAAATGTGGGGGCTTGCTTCCTCCCACATTTTTTCCCGGTTTCTACCAAGAGAACTCTAACTGTTCGTTCCCGCCACTCAGGTCCAGCAACCGCACCCCAATCCCCAACAACCGCACCGGTTTCCCACCGCGATTGAACGCCTGGGTCATCAACTGTTGATAACTCTCCAGATCCCGCGCCGCGCCCGCCTGCTCCAACGTCGTCTGGGTAAAGTCATGAAACTTCACCTTAACGAACGGCTTGCCCGCCTTGTAGCTGCTGTCGATACGCGCCATGCGCCCTGCCAGGGTCTCCATCAGTTCGGGCAGTTTCGCCAGGCAGCTTGAGAGATCCGGCAGGTCCACATCGTAGGTATTTTCCACACTGATGGACTGCCGCCGGCTGTCGTTCTGCACCACACGTTCATCTATCCCACGGGCCAGGCTCCACAAGCGCTCGCCAAAGCTGCCGAACTCACGTACCAGCGCCAGCTTGTTCCATTCGCGCAATTGCAGGCAGTCTTCGATGCCCAGGCGCGCCAGCTTGTCTGCCGTCACCTTGCCCACGCCGTGCAACTTGCTTACCCGCAGTTGGGAGACAAAGTCCTCGACCTGATCCGGGGTGATGACAAACAGGCCGTTGGGCTTTTTCCAATCGCTGGCGATCTTGGCCAAGAACTTGTTCGGCGCCACGCCGGCGGACACGGTGATGTGCAATTGGTTGGAGACCCGGCGCCGAATGTCCTGGGCGATGCGCGTGGCGCTGCCGCCAAAGTGCGGGCTATCGGAGACATCCAGGTAGGCCTCGTCCAGCGACAGGGGCTCGATCAAGTCGGTGTAGTCGCGAAAGATCGTCTGGATTTCCTTCGACGCCTCCTTATAGGCATCCATGCGCGGCTTGACGATGGTCAGGTCCGGGCAGAGCTTCAGGGCATGTCGCGACGACATGGCGGAACGCACCCCATACGCCCGCGCTTCGTAGTTGCATGTAGCGATCACGCCCCTTCGATCTGCCGACCCACCTACTGCCAGGGGCTTTTGCGCCAGGCTCGGGTCATCGCGCATCTCAATGGCGGCGTAGAAGCAATCACAGTCAACGTGGATGATTTTGCGCTGCGTCATAAGTAGAAAGGCGGGTTTAATCCAACGGGTGGCCAGTATCGCATCCACCCCTGTATATAGCACCAGTAGTTTGAATCTTCCGATTGAGTGGTAGGAAATTTCCTAGATGAATTTATTTTCTCAATCGAAATTAGCCTTCCAATAGAGCTGAAACCCTTGGCCCTACTGGCCCGCACGCCTCAAATGGCCCCGCATGGAGACCTAACCGATTGAACCACAAGCGCTTTTCTTCGATTCACAGGTTGACACACTCGTGATCCTCTGTAGAATGCCGACACACAGACGCGGGATGGAGCAGTCTGGTAGCTCGTCGGGCTCATAACCCGAAGGTCGTCGGTTCAAATCCGGCTCCCGCAACCAAACATCAAAAAAGGCTACTCGAAAGAGTGGCCTTTTTTGTTGTGGCTGTCCCGTCCTGGGCTGCGAAGCAGCCCCACACAAGATAGTGTGCACTTCACCACGGACTGCTCCGCAGCCCGGCGCGGGGCAAGCCCGCTCACTACAAAAAGCGTTTTCAATCGCGAACTTAGGTTACATGTCAGCTATTTCACACTTATTTGACCCATCGGCTCATTAACGGTTGACACCTCGCCATCTGGCTGTAGAATGCCGCCCACAGACGCGGGATGGAGCAGTCTGGTAGCTCGTCGGGCTCATAACCCGAAGGTCGTCGGTTCAAATCCGGCTCCCGCAACCAAACATCAAAAAAGGCTACTCGAAAGAGTGGCCTTTTTTGTATCCGATGAAAAAGTTCTTCTGAAACAATGGCATGGCATCTTTCATGAAACCGTACACGGTTTGTAGAGTCCATCTCATTGCACGCTATGCTTACGCCTCTACGACCAATGGCCGCAGTCGCCGCCCCCGGTGATCCGCGTTAATATTTGTAATTATTTTGTCCATAGGGATTGGTAACTTGGCTGGATACCTCCATCCTGTCGCGCACAATCCACGAGGTGATTGATGCGCGCCAACTCGTCTGAACCACAAGACACCGTCACAGCAGAACAACCTATCGCCCCCACCCGCTTGCGCTGGCTGGATCTGTTGAGCAAATACCGGCAACCCATCGGGCTGGCCGTGACCTTGTTGCTGTTCGCAATCGCCCTGATCGCCTGTCGGCACCTGCTATTGGAGCTGGACCTCTACGCTCTCCACGACTCGATCCTGGAAGTCCCCAAACCCGCATTGCTCGGTGCGTTCGCCGCCGCCGTCGCCGGGTTTGTCATTCTGCTGGGCTATGAGTTTTCCGGCGCACGCTATGCCGGGGTGAACCTGCCGGCCAAGACCTTGGCCCTTGGCGGCTTTACTGCCTTTGCGATCGGCAATGCCATTGGCCTGTCGATGCTCTCGGGCGGTTCGGTACGCTACCGTTTATATGCACGCCATGGCATCGGGGCTTCGGAAGTCGCCCACATGACCGTGTTCGCCAGCCTGGCACTGGGCTGCGCCCTGCCCCCGCTGGCTGCATTGGCCACGCTGAGCAACTTGCCGGCAGCGTCGACCTACCTGCATTTGCCACAAACGGTGCTCGGCGGCGTTGCCGGCGCAGTGCTGTTGCTGTCGGCCATGTTGTGCATCGGCATCTATCGCCGCCGCCTGCCGGAACAACCCTACCCGGACAACCTGCTGGTAAAAGCCGGGCGTCGGACCCTGCGTCTGCCCGGTCGCCGCCTGACATTCCTGCAACTGATCATCACCGCACTGGACGTTGCCGCTGCCGCCACCGTCCTTTATATGCTGCTGCCGGAAGCACCGCCTTTCGGCCCGTTCCTGCTCGTGTACCTGCTGGCGCTGGCCGCTGGTGTGCTCAGCCATGTGCCAGGGGGCGTGGGCGTATTTGAAGCCATCCTGCTCGCCGCATTCGCCGACAAGCTCGGTGCCGCGCCATTGGCTGCCGCCCTGCTGCTGTACCGCATGATCTACGTGGTCCTGCCGCTGCTGATCGCCTGCGTATTCCTGCTGGTCAACGAAGCGCAGCGCCTGTTCCAGACTCAGCAAAGCCTGCGGGTAGCCTCGGGTTTGGCGGCGCCGGTGCTGGCCGTACTGGTTTTTTTGTCCGGCGTGGTCCTGCTGTTTTCCGGCGCCACGCCAGAAATCGACTCACGCCTGGAAAACATCGGCTTCCTGATCCCCCACCGCCTGATTGACGCCTCGCACTTCGGTGCCAGCCTGATCGGCGTGCTGTGCCTGTTGCTGGCCCAGGGCCTGCGTCGACGCCTGTCGGCTGCGTGGATGCTGACCATGGTGCTGCTGCTGGTGGGCGCCCTGCTCTCGCTGCTCAAGGGGTTCGATTGGGAAGAAGCCAGCCTGATGACCATGACGGCGATACTGCTGGCGATCTTCCGCCGCTCGTTCTATCGCGCCAGCCGCCTGACCGAGCTGCCTTTCTCACCGCTGTATCTGGTGGCCAGCGTCTGTGTGCTGGGGGCTTCTATCTGGCTGCTGCTGTTCGCGTATCAAGATGTACCGTACAGCCATCAACTGTGGTGGCAGTTCACCCTCGATGCCAATGCCCCGCGCGGCCTGCGCTCGCTGCTGGGCGCCGCCGTGCTGCTGGTCATCGTCTCGCTGACCTGGCTGCTGCGCACCGCACGCCCGGTGATCCACCTGCCGACACCCGAGGAACTGGAACGCGCCAGCAAGATCCTGATGGCATCGTCGCAACCCGACGGCGGCCTGGCGCTGACCGGCGACAAGGCGCTGCTGTTCCACCCGAATGACGAAGCGTTCCTGATGTATGCCCGTCGCGGCCGCAGCCTGGTGGCCTTGTATGACCCGATCGGTCCGACCCAGCCCCGTGCCGAAATGATCTGGCAGTTCCGCGACCTGTGCGACATCCATCATGCGCGCCCGGTGTTCTATCAGGTACGCGCCGAGAACCTGCCCTATTACATGGACATCGGCCTCACCGCGATCAAGCTGGGCGAGGAAGCCCGCGTCGACCTGAAACGCTTTGACCTGGAAGCCAAGGGCAAAGAGATGAAGGACCTGCGCTACACCTGGAACCGTGGCACCCGGGACGGCCTGTCCCTGGAGATCTTTGAACCCGGCACGGCACCGATGGATGAATTAAAAGTCATCTCGGACGCCTGGCTTACCGGTAAAAATGTGCGGGAAAAAGGCTTTTCCCTCGGACGCTTCAGCGACGACTACCTCAAGCACTTTCGTATCGCGATCATTCGCTTCGAAGGCCGCCCGGTGGCCTTCGCCAACCTGCTCGAGACCTACAACCACGACCTGGCCAGTCTCGACCTGATGCGCGCCCACCCGGATGCGCCCAAGTTGACCATGGAATTCATGATGGTCGGCCTGATTCAACACTATAAGAGTCACGGCTACGCCCGCTTCAGCCTCGGCATGGTGCCATTGTCGGGCCTGCAACCGCGACGCGGCGCGCCACTGACCCAGCGCCTGGGCTCGATGGTGTTCCGTCGCGGCGAGCAACTGTATAACTTCCAAGGCTTGCGCCGCTTCAAAGACAAGTTCCAGCCTGACTGGGAACCCCGTTACATGGCCGTGCCCGCAGGACTTGACCCGCTGGTGGCACTGGCCGATACCGCCGCCCTGATCGCGGGCGGCTTGACTGGATTGGTGAAACGCTGATGATTCGACGCTCCTGGCGGTATGTATTGGCCTTTGTAGTGCTGCTCGCCCTGGTCCTGGGTGGCGGCTTTTGGTTCTGGAACCGCCCTGCCCCGCAGCCGACCCTGGAGCAACTGCCCCAGGCCGACGGCTCGGTGATGACCCGCGTGACCCCGGCCGGCACCCCGAAAGCCCGCGTCGCGGTGGCGGTGATGGCTGACGAAACACTGACCGATAGCCAGTTGATTACCCTGAGCCAGGGCGGCAAGGCGCAGATCGTCCAGGTGATCCTGCCAAAGGATGACTGCAAGCTCCAGGAACAAGCGCTGCAAAGCGCCCTGGGCCAGCTCAAGGGCCCCGCGACCCTGGTCAGCGGCATCGGCCCTGGCGCCGCCCTCGCCTGGCGCTGGCTGGCCACTCAGAGCGACGACAAGGCCAACGCCATCTCCGTCGGCTTCGCGTTGGTGCAGGAAGGGTGCAAGGACCCACTGCCGAAAACCGCCGCACACGGTAATTGGCTGGTGGCCTGGAACGACAACCCTGACGATGAAAGCGCCAGTTTCGTACGTGACACCCCGCGCGCCACTACCAGTATCAGCGACTACGACATTCACTATCCGCAAGTGCTGAACAACGAACTGCGCAAGCAACTGGTGGGTTCGGACAACGGCGGCCTGGCGATTCCCGTGGTGGAAGTGCCGGCTGGCCAGGCCAAGGACACCGTGACGTTGTTCCTTTCCGGTGATGGCGGCTGGCGTGACCTCGACCGCGACGTGGCCGGCGAAATGGCCAAGATCGGTTACCCGGTGGTCGGCATCGACACCCTGCGCTACTACTGGCAGCACAAGACCCCGGAACAAAGCGCCAAGGACCTCACCGAGCTGATGCAGCACTACCGGCAGAAGTGGGGCACCAAGCGCTTTGTACTGACCGGTTACTCGTTCGGTGCCGACGTACTGCCGGCGATCTACAACCGCCTGCCGGAAAACGAACAACAGCGTGTGGACGTCATCATCCTGCTGGCCTTCGCCCGCACCGGCAGCTTTGAAATCGAAGTGGAAGGCTGGCTGGGCAACGCCGGCAAAGAAGCCGCGACCGGCCCGGAAATGGCCAAGCTGCCGGCTGACAAGGTGGTGTGCATCTACGGTGCCGAGGAAGTCGACGAGAGTGGCTGCACCGACAAGACCGCCGTGGGCGAGGCGGTGAAACTGCCGGGCGGGCATCACTTCGATGAGAACTATCCGGCACTGGCCAAGCGGTTGGTGGATATCATCGTCAAACACCAGGCCAAGGACAAAGCCGAGTAATCTCAGGCTGTAGGCGATAAAAAATGTGGGAGGGGGCTTGCCCCCGATGACGGTGGGTCAGCTAGAGGTAAGCTGACTGAAACACCGCTATCGGGGCAAGCCCCCTCCCACAGTTGTTTGTGGTGTCAGTGAGATTTAACGCGGTTCGATATGCGCGATCATCAATTGCACGGTTTCATTGCCACGAAACTCGTTCACATCCAGCTTGTAGGCCAACTCCACCCAACGCACGGTCGGGTTCGGCCAGACTTCCCGGTCGACGCCGAAGGCAATGCCATCGAGCTTCACCGACCCGCATTCGCTCTTGAGCACCACTTTCAGGTGCCGCTCCCCTACTACCCGCTGCTCGACCAGTTGGAACACGCCATGGAACAACGGCTCGGGAAAGTGCTGCCCCCACGGCCCGGCGTGGCGCAATGCGCGCGCCAGTTCCAGGTGAAACTCTTCCACCGCCAGGGTGCCATCGGACAGCAGGCGCCCGGTGAGGTCTTCTTCGCGCAGCTGCCGACGCACTTCGGCGTCAAAGGCCTCGGCAAACAGTGGGAAGTTTTCCTCGGGCAAGGTCAACCCCGCCGCCATGGCGTGGCCGCCATATTTGCTGATCAGGTTGGGGTGCTGGCTCGCGACCACCGCCAGGGCATCGCGGATGTGGAAGCCTTGCACAGAGCGCCCTGAGCCCTTGAGCAGCCCATCGCCTGCATCGGCGAAGGCAATGGTGGGGCGGAAGTACCGCTCCTTCATGCGCGACGCAAGAATGCCGATCACACCTTGGTGCCAGTCCGGATCAAACAGGCACAAGCCGTAGGGCATTGAGTCCACCGGCAAGTCCTTGAGCTGAGCCAGGGCTTCGCGCTGCATGCCCTGCTCGATGGATTTGCGGTCCTGGTTCATGCCGTCCAGTTGTGCGGCCATTTCCCGTGCCGCGGCGAAATCCGTGGTGAGCAGGCATTCGATGCCCAGGCTCATATCGTCCAGGCGCCCGGCGGCGTTCAAGCGTGGCCCGAGGATAAAGCCGAGGTCGGTGGAGGTGATGCGCGCTGCATCCCGCTTGGCCACTTCGAGGATCGCCTTGATCCCCGGCCGTGCGCGACCGGCACGAATACGCTCCAGGCCCTGATGCACGAGGATGCGATTATTGGCGTCCAGGGGAACCACGTCGGCGACGCTGCCCAGGGCGACCAGGTCGAGCAGCTCGCCAATGTTGGGTTGAGGCTGGTTTTCATACCAGCCCAAACTGCGCAAACGCGCGCGCAGGGCCATCAGTACGTAGAAGATCACGCCCACGCCGGCCAGGGCCTTGCTCGGGAACTCACAGCCCGGCTGGTTCGGGTTGACGATGGCATCCGCCGCCGGCAGCTCATCACCAGGCAAGTGGTGATCGGTCACCAATACCTGCAACCCCGCCGCTTTCGCCGCCGCCACGCCTTCGACACTGGAGATGCCATTGTCCACGGTGATCAGCAACTGCGGCTCGCGCTGCAGGGCCACAGCGACGATTTCCGGGGTCAGCCCATAGCCGTATTCGAAGCGGTTGGGCACCAGGTAATCGACATGGGCCGCACCGAGCAAACGCAGGCCCAGGGTACCTACGGTGCTGGCGGTGGCACCATCGGCGTCGAAGTCACCGACGATGAGGATGCGCTGGCGCTGCTCCAATGCCGTCACCAGCAAGTCCACCGCCGCGTCGATGCCCTTGAGCTGCTGATAGGGAATCAACCGCGCCAGGCTCTTGTCCAGCTCGGCCTCGGACTGCACGCCACGAGCGGCGTAGAGACGGGTCAATAGCGGTGGCAATTCACCCAGGAAGGGCAAGACGGCGGGCAACGGGCGGGGATCGATACGCATGGGACGTTGGGGAGTTCTCTGTAGGGGGATATTAGCTTCAAGCTTCAAGCTTGTAGCTTGAGGCTCGCAGCTCCAATTCAACCGCGTTCGCCGACCAGCCATTGCAGTTGCACTTCGTGCTGGCCACGGTCGTCGGTGACGAAGATCGTGCCTTCACTGATCATCACGTCCCACTTGATCACGCGGGGCATATCCTTGGCCAGAACCTCCAGAATCTCCTGGGGCACTGCTGCGATGTGGACATTCTTCAGGGTGTTCGCCACCGGCACCACTTTGCCTTCCCAAACACGCAAGCTGCCGTATGCCAGCAGGCTGGTGCGCTCGGTGCGACGCGAGCACCAGGTCAGGCGGTCGGCATCCGGCTGGCCGACTTCGATCCAATGCAAAACCCGATCATCCAGGCTTTTTTCCCACAGGGCTGGCTCGTCTACATCTGACAGGCCACGACCGAACGCCAACTGTTCGTTGTAAAAAAGGGCGTAGGCCAGCAGACGCACGGTCATGCGTTCTTCAGTTTCCGAGGGGTGGCGAGCGATGGTCTGCTTGACGCTCTCGTACACCGAACGGTCGAGGTCGGTGAGGTTGAGTTCGAATTTGTAGGTCGTGGACGGCTGGGCCATGAACGGGCTTCTAGAGACAGGGAAAGGCGGCCAGTCTAACCGATGGCGAGGCCATTCAACGAATCCTGCGCTGCATCATCCTTATCCCTGGCCTGCTCGCCTATGTTAAAAGGCTTCACATCACCGTTCTGCGCAGACAAGGATCCCCATGTCGTTTAATGCCAAACCGCTTGCCGGCCTGAAAGTCATCGAACTCGGCACCCTGATCGCCGGGCCCTTCGCCTCACGCATTTGTGCTGAATTCGGTGCCGAGGTGGTCAAGGTCGAATCCCCGGACGGCGGCGACCCGTTGCGCAAATGGCGCAAGCTGTATGAAGGCACCTCGTTATGGTGGTTTGTGCAGGCGCGCAACAAAAAGTCCCTGACGTTGAACCTCAAGCACCCGGACGGGCTGGCGATTCTCAAGCAACTGCTGGCAGACGCCGACATCCTGATCGAAAACTTCCGTCCCGGCGTACTGGAGAAGCTTGGCCTGAGCTGGGAAACCCTGCATGGGCTGAATCCAAAACTGGTGATGGTGCGCCTCTCGGGTTTTGGCCAGACCGGGCCGATGAAAGACCAGCCCGGGTTTGGCGCAGTGGGCGAGTCCATGGGCGGGCTGCGCTATATCACCGGTTTCGAAGATCGCCCGCCGGTGCGCACCGGAATCTCCATTGGTGACTCCATCGCCGCGCTGTGGGCGGTCATCGGCGCCTTGATGGCGCTGCGTCATCGCGAGGTTAACGGCGGTGTGGGCCAGGTGGTCGATGTGGCGCTGTATGAAGCCATCTTCGCCATGATGGAAAGCATGATCCCCGAGTTCGACGTATTCGGGTTTATTCGCGAACGTACCGGCAACATCATGCCCGGCATCACGCCGTCGTCGATCCACACCAGCGCGGACGGCAAGCACGTACAGATCGGTGCCAACGGCGATGCCATCTTCAAACGCTTCATGAGTGCCATCGGCCGGGAAGACCTGGCGAACGATCCACAACTGGCCAGCAATGACGGGCGCGATAGCCGTCGCGATGAACTCTATGGCGTGATTGATCGCTGGGTGAACTCGCTGCCGCTGGAGCAGGTGGTGGAGCAACTCAACAAGGCTGAAGTGCCCGCCAGCCGTATCTACAGCGCCGAGGACATGCTGGGCGACCCGCAATTCCTCGCGCGCGAGATGTTCCTCAAGGCCCGGCTTCCCGGCGGCAAGGACTTCAAGATGCCGGGCATCGTGCCCAAGCTGTCGGACACACCGGGCAGTTGCGAATGGGTGGGGCCGCAACTGGGTGAACACAACGGCGTGGTGTTGGGCGAGCTGGGATACGACGCCGCTGCCATTGTCCGCCTGCGTGAGCAAGGTGCAATCTGATGCCCCACGGCTGCAAACACTGGCTCATTGCGCTGTACCTGGCCGCCATGCTGGCCGGCGGCTGGCCCGTACCGGCGAGCGCAGAGGGCACGTTGATCTGGTTATTGCGCGACTTGCCGCCGCTGACCATCTTCGAAGGGCCAGGCAAAGGCCAGGGTGCCCTGGACCAGTTGCTGCCGATACTGATCGGACACTTGCCGGAATATCGCCACCAGGTAATGCACGTCAATCGCGCGCGCGGCATGCAGATGCTGCGCGAACCCACGCTCACCTGCGATCCATCCTTGCTGTGGACGGCCGAGCGGGCCAGGTACATCGTATTTTCCAGGCAGGCGTTTGTGGTCGCCAGTAATGGCATCACGATCCGACGCAGCCAGCAGGGCGCCCTGGCGGCGTTTATCGTAGACGGCCAATTTGACCTGCAGGCCTTCTTCGACGCCCCTAAGGCAAGGGTAGGCGCGATCGCGGAACGCAGCTACGGCGCCGTTATCGATGAGCGACTGAAACAGGCCGACACACACAAACTGGCACTGCACTACGGCAACGATGCCCTTGGCAGCTTGCTGCAGATGCAGCGCCTGGGCCGGCTGGAGGCAGTGCTGGGCTATTGGCCGGAAATCCGCTACCACGCGATGCAACAGGGGATCGCAGCCGACGACCTCAGCTTCTACCCCATCAAGGGCACAGCGCCTTACCAGCGCACGCATATCGGCTGCTCGGATACACCTGAGGGGCGCGAAGCCATGGAACGGATCAACCAGGTTCTGCCCAGCCTCCCGCTGGCACAAGTACAACAGTCCTATGCCGCCTGGCTGGACCCTGTCATGCGTGAACATTACCTGCGAGACAACCCGAGCTTTTTCCAGGACTCGCCAGCGCCGTGACAAATCCCAGGCAAAAAGAAACCCCGAAGAGTGGGGAGACACTTCGGGGTTAAACGTGGCCTACAAAGACCAGTACAACAAGGCACAAACACCGGAGCACAATGTTTGCTCTTGCTGTTACGAAATCTGACCGGCCATGACGTGGGAAGTTTCCATCTATAAACAATTCTTCATGCAACGGCAGCGCTGCGGGTCTGGGCGGCGTTGCGCAAGGCCGCGATGACCGAGGGTTCCAGGCGTCCTTCAGCGATCTTGAGATCACGCAGCAGGCAATCCACCACATCCACCAATAGGCGCTTATCGAGCAATTGCGCCCGGTCGACTTCACGCTCGACCATGATCGCACCGGCGGGGTTCTTCACGGTTACCAGGCACTCTTCCTGCACACCTGCGGTGGTCAACGTCACCTGATAAGGGCTCAGTGCCTCTTCGAGCAATAGGCTGATACTTTCCATCTCGATCACCACTCAATAGTTCGCAAACATTCTTGTAAACGGGAGCTGCATCTATCCTAAGTGACTGGTTGTGACGTAGGAAAGTTCGCTTTTTCGTTTATGCGGGGTTGTCGGGGGATGACGTTTCCAGCATGCGCTTGCAACATGACAGGCAAAAAACGGCGGCACATAAATGCTTACGCAATGGGCTGCTGTTTTGGGCTTCCCCTGCCGCGCAGGCCATGGGTGAATCCTATACTCGATGAGCGCTGATCACAGTGCCACGTGGGTAAAGCGTATGCCAAAGGCCCTTATTGCGAAGGAGGAATGCGATGGTGGAAAACGATGAGCGACTGGCGACGATGGAGAAAATGCATGCCGATGTAAGGCGCATTTACGCAGAAATATCACGCATGCAGGCTGAGCAAGATAAGCTCAGATCGGAATCCCTGAAAATAAACTGTGAAACTTTCTGGTACCCCATGGGCGTAGCAATGGCCGTGGTCGCAACGATTGCTTCGATTACTGGAGTAGCGATTAAGTTGCTCTTGTAAACGGCACGCTGTCGGGCCTGCCAGAAACAAAAAACGCCGCTGACCCAAGGAAGGGAAAGCGGCGTTTTTGTCTTGGTGACCTGCCTTACAAAGGCTTGCCACGATTGCCATGCTGGCTGACAAACGCCTGCATCGCCTTCAAGTCATTCGGCAGCACCGTGCAACGCTCTTCACGCTCGAACAGGTCTGTCAGGTGCACCGGCAGTTCCAGCGCCTTGCCGACACCCGCCTTCTCCACCGCTTCCGGGAATTTCACTGGATGGGCGGTGCCGAGGATCACCATCGGGATATCCAGGCTACGACGGCATTCGCGGGCGGCCTTCACCCCAATGGCGGTGTGCGGGTCGAGCAGCTCGCCGGTCTGGGCGTAGACCTCGGCGATGGTTTCACAGGTCTGCGCGTCGTCCACGGCCAGGGAGTCGAACAGCTTGCGGGTTTCGGTCCAGCGCTCTTCATCAACGCTGAAACCGCCGCCGCTCTTGAAGGTGTCCATCAAGCCGGCGATGGCTGCGCCGTTGCGACCGTGCATGTCGAACAGCAGGCGTTCGAAGTTCGACGACACCATGATGTCCATGGACGGCGACAAGGTGGCGTGCAGGGTTTCCTTGACGTATTGGTTGCCGCTCATGAAGCGGTGCAGGATGTCGTTACGGTTGGTGGCGACGATCAACTGGTTGACCGGCAGGCCCATGTTACGGGCCAGGTAGCCGGCGAAGATGTCGCCGAAATTGCCGGTCGGCACCGAGAACGACACCGAGCGCGCCGGGCCACCCAACTGCAGCGAGGCGTGGAAGTAGTAGACGATCTGGGCCATGATCCGCGCCCAGTTGATCGAGTTCACCGCCACCAGGCGTGTGCCTTTGAGGAAGCCCTGGTCGGCGAAGCTGTTCTTGACCATTTCCTGGCAGTCGTCGAAGTTGCCTTCGATGGCGATGTTATGGATGTTCTCGCCGAAGATGGTGGTCATCTGGCGGCGCTGTACTTCCGAGACACGCTTGTGCGGGTGCAGGATGAAGATGTCGACGTTTTCGCAGTGCTTGCAGCCTTCGATGGCGGCCGAACCGGTATCACCCGAGGTGGCGCCGATGATCACCACGCGCTCGCCGCGCTTCTCCAGCACGTAGTCCAGCAGGCGACCCAGCAGTTGCAGGGCGAAGTCCTTGAACGCCAGGGTCGGGCCATGGAACAGCTCGAGCACCCATTCGTTGCCGTTGAGCTGGCGCAGAGGCGCGATGGCGCTGTGGGAAAACACGCCGTAGGTCTCTTCCAGAATCTTTTTGAAATCCGCATCGGGGATGCTGCCGGTGACGAACGGGCGCATCACCCGGAACGCCAGCTCGTGGTACGGCAGGCCGGCCCACGAAGCGATTTCTTCCTGGGTAAAGCGTGGCAGGTTTTCCGGCACGTACAGGCCGCCGTCAGTGGCAAGGCCTGCCAGCAAGACGTCTTCGAAATTCAGGGCCGGTGCCTGGCCGCGGGTGCTGATGTAGCGCATAAAAGCAAACCTTTGGTTTGAGCTTCAAGCTTCAAGCTACAAGCGGCAAGTTAAAGCTGATCGGCTTTTACTTGCAGCTTGCAGCTAATAGCTTGCAGCTGGATTAATTCAAATGTTCGACGCGAATCCGTACTACCGGCCCAACCACACCCTGGAGAGCTTCCAGTGACTGGATGGCATCGTTGATGTGCTGCTCGAGCACCCGGTGGGTCAGCAGGATCATCGGCACCTGGCCGTTCTGCTCCTCGACTTCCTTCTGCATGATCGACTCGATGTTGATACCGCGCTCCGACAGGATGCTGGCCACCTGGGCCAACACGCCCGGGTGATCCTTGGCCTGGATGCGCAGGTAGTAGGCGCTTTCGCATGCCTCGATCGGCAGGATCGGGTGGGCCGACAGCGAATCCGGCTGGAAGGCCAGGTGCGGCACGCGGTTTTCCGGGTCGCTGGTCATGGCGCGCACCACGTCCACGAGGTCGGCGATCACCGACGAAGCGGTCGGTTCCATGCCGGCGCCGGCACCGTAGAACAGGGTGGAGCCGGCGGCATCACCGTTGACCATCACGGCGTTCATCACGCCATTGACGTTGGCGATCAGGCGGTCAGCCGGGATCAGCGTCGGGTGCACACGCAACTCGATTCCCGCCGGGGTGCTGCGCGCGACACCGAGGTGCTTGATGCGGTAGCCCAGGGCTTCGGCGTAGTTCACGTCGGCAGTGGTCAGCTTGGTGATGCCTTCGGTGTAGGCCTTGTCGAACTGCAGCGGGATACCAAAGGCGATGGACGCCAGGATGGTCAGCTTGTGCGCCGCGTCGATGCCTTCCACGTCGAATGTCGGGTCGGCTTCGGCGTACCCCAGTGCCTGGGCTTCAGCCAGTACGTCTTCGAAGGTACGGCCCTTCTCGCGCATTTCGGTGAGGATGAAGTTACCGGTGCCGTTGATGATGCCGGCCACCCAGTTGATGCGGTTGGCGGACAGGCCTTCACGGATCGCCTTGATCACCGGGATACCGCCGGCAACCGCGGCTTCGAACGCCACGATCACGCCTTTCTCGCGGGCCTTGGCGAAGATCTCGTTGCCGTGTACGGCGATCAGCGCCTTGTTGGCGGTGACCACGTGCTTGCCATTCTCGATGGCCTTGAGCACCAGCTCGCGAGCCACGGTGTAACCGCCCACCAGCTCGATGACGATATCGATTTCAGGGTTGGTGGCCACGGCGAAGACATCGTTGGTAATCGCAATACCGGTCGTTTGGAACTGAGGCTTTGGCGAACGCGTGGCAATTTGCGCCACTTCAATCCCACGCCCTGCACGGCGGGAAATTTCTTCAGCATTACGCTGAAGTACGTTGAAGGTGCCGCCACCGACGGTCCCTAACCCACAGATGCCTACTTTGACCGGTTTCACTGAAGAACTCCCCATGAAACGGCCGACGCTAGGTCGGCCGTGAAAAACAGCCGCACAACTGCGGCTTTCAATTAATGGCCCGCCGACTTATCCACGGGCCAGCATCGTCAAAGGTTCGACAATGCTGGTTTATTTGGCACTCAGCGCCAGTTTGGCAACTTGTGGTGCCGGCTGGTAGCCCGGAATCACCTGGCCGTCAGCCAAAACGATGGCCGGTGTACCGTTGACGCCGATGGACTGGCCCAGTGCAAATTGCTTCGACACCGGGTTGGCGCACTTGGCGGCCTTGATTTCCTTGCCATCGACCATCTTGTCCATGGCCGCTTTCTTGTCGGCCGAGCACCATACGGCCTGCAACTGCTCGTCGCCTGGCGAACCCAGGCCCTGGCGCGGGAACGCTACGTAGCGCACTTCCACGCCGAGCTTGTTCAGCGCAGGCACTTCGGCATGCAACTTGTGGCAGTACGGGCAGGTGGTGTCGGTGAACACGGTGATATGGGTCTTGGTCTCGCCGATGGCCGGGTAAACCACGGTTTCAGCCACCGGGATGCCGTTGATCAGCTTGGACACGCCCAGGCGCTCGGCTTTCTCGGTCAGGTTGACCGGCTTGCCGTCCTTGAGCTGGAACAGGTAGCCCTGGACGATGTACTGACCGTCTGCACTGGCGTACAGCACGCGGCTGCCCTTGAGCTTGACTTCATACAGGCCGGCCATGGGGCTGGCACTGATGCTTTCGATCGGGGTGTCGAGTTGCAGGTTGGCCAGGCTCTTGCGGATGGTCTGCTCGGCAGCGTCATCGGCGACGGCAAAGGTGGAAACCAACGCAATGGCTGCGGCGGCAATAATCTGGGTCAAGCGCATGGAAACTCCTGAAGGCAGATGCAGGGACGGGTGCAGGCGCGCCAATACGGAAACACGGGTGCGGGCGGTCCCCTTTGCTAACCGGCAAAGCCTACCACAGTTGGGCCGCAGGGCAGCCCGTGGAGGAATAAATTGGCGCTTTTCAGCCTCGCGGGTGGTGCTTGGCATGCATATCCTGCAAGCGCGCACGCGCCACATGGGTGTAGATCTGGGTGGTGGATAAGTCGCTGTGCCCGAGCAGCATTTGCACCACGCGCAAATCCGCACCGTGGTTGAGCAAATGGGTGGCGAATGCATGGCGCAAAGTGTGGGGCGACAGGCTCTTGCCGATCCCCGCGACCTTGGCCTGGTGTTTGATGCGATGCCAGAACGTCTGGCGGGTCATCTGTTCGCCGCGTTGGCTGGGAAACAGCACATCGCTGGGCCGCCCGCCAAGCAGCTCGCTACGGGCATCGCGCATGTAGCGCTCGACCCACACAATCGCTTCCTCCCCCATCGGCACCAGCCGCTCCTTGCTGCCCTTGCCCATTACCCGCAGCACCCCCTGGCGCAGATTGACTTGCTCCAGAGTCAGGCTGATCAGCTCCGTGACCCGCAGGCCACAGGCATACAACACTTCCAGCATGGCGCGGTCACGCTGGCCGATGGCTTCGCTGAGGTCGGGCGCAGCGAGCAAGGCATCGACGTCGGCTTCCGACAGGGATTTGGGCAAGGGCCTGCCCAGTTGCGGCATATCGATTTGCAGGGTCGGATCGAGGGTAATCAGTTTCTCCCTGAGCAAATAGCGATAAAAGCCACGCACACCGGAGAGAAATCGTGCAGTGGAACGGGGTTTGTAGTTCTGCTCCAGACGCCAGGCCAGGTGATCGAGGATCAGCTCGCGGCCGGCATTGATCAGTTCCAGGTGTTTCTCCTGCAGCCAGCCGTTGAACAGCGCCAGGTCGCTGCGGTAGGCCTGGCGGGTGTTATCTGACAGGCCTTTTTCCAGCCATAGGGCATCGAGGAAACGGTCGATCAGGGGGTGGTCGATGGCGGGCATAGGGACTCGAACAGAAAAATGGCGGAATCAGGTAGATCCTATCCCGGACCTCAAATCGCGGGCACAAAAAAGCAGCCCGTAGGCTGCTTTTTTCTGCATCGGGAAGCTGGACTTAAGCCAGTTTTTCCTTGATGCGAGCTGCTTTACCGGACAGGTCACGCAGGTAGTACAGCTTGGCTTTACGTACGTCACCGCGACGCTTGACGGCCATGCTGTCGATTTGCGGGCTGTAGGTCTGGAAAGTACGCTCTACGCCAACACCGTTGGAGATTTTACGAACAGTGAAAGCACTGTTCACACCACGGTTACGCTTGGCGATTACCACGCCTTCGAACGCTTGCAGACGCGAACGGTCGCCTTCCTTCACTTTCACCTGGACGACAATAGTGTCGCCCGGGGCAAAGGTAGGGATCTCTTTGGTCATCTGCTCTGCTTCGAGTGCAAGGATGATTTTGTTAGTCATGCTGTGCTCCTAAGGTAAGTCAATGGACCTACCATCGATACGTTGTTAACTATCGTCCCGCGCGAGGATGTATTCCTCGAGCAGCTTCTTCTCTTCTCCAGAAAGCGAGCGGCTTTCCAGAAGATCGGCGCGTCGTTCATAGGTCCGACCAAGGGACTGCTGTAAACGCCAACGCCGGATGTGTGCGTGATTGCCACTTAGCAATACGTCGGGAACACGCTGATCCGCATACACCTCCGGTCGGGTGTAGTGCGGGCAATCCAGCAAACCATCCGTGAAGGAATCTTCCTCCGCGGAGTCCGCATGCCCTAAAGCTCCAGGCAGCAGTCGTGTAACCGCATCTATCAGGACCATCGCCGGCAGCTCACCGCCAGACAGGACATAGTCCCCAATCGACCACTCTTCATCGACATGAGCCTCAATAAAGCGCTCGTCAATGCCTTCATAGCGACCGGCAATCAGGATCAGTGCTTCCTCATTCGCCAGTTCGCGGACCCCAGCCTGTTTCAGCTGGCGGCCTTGAGGGGACAGGTAAATAACCTTCGCCTTCTCCCCGGCGGCTGCCTTGGCCTGAGCCAACGCGTCTTCCAGGGGCTTGATCTTCATCACCATGCCCGGGCCACCGCCAAATGGGCGATCGTCCACAGTGTGATGTCGATCCGTCGTGTAGTCTCGCGGGTTCCAACAGGTGAGCTGCAACAGCCCCTGTTTCACCGCCCGACTGGTGATGCCGTACTCGCTGATGGCGGAGAACATCTCGGGAAACAAACTGATCACTTCAATGCGCAAATTAGCCACGCTTAGAAGTCCGCGTCCCATTCCACCTTCATCTCGCCTGCGGCCAGGTCGACAGCCAACACGCATTGCTCGGTATAGGGCAACAGGCGTTCGCGATCATCCAGGCTGCCAGCGCAAGGCTTGACCACCATTACATCATTGGCGCCGGTTTCCAGAAGATGATCGATTTTCCCGAACAATTGCCCGAGTTGATCAATAACCTTCAGACCTTCCAACTGGTACCAGTAGTACTCGCCGTCGGTCAATTCAGGGAACAGGTTGCGCGGCACGCAGATCTCATAACCGGCCAGAAGACGAGCTTCTTCACGGTCATCAAGACCCTTGAGCTTTGCGACCAGGAACTTATCGCTCCCGCGCCCACTGACCAGCTCGACCTGCTTCACACTACCTTCGCGCTTGAGCGTCCAGGTCTTGTACTGCAACAGGTTTTCAGTCGGATCAGTAAAGGAATACACCTTCACTTCGCCGCGAACGCCATGAACAGAATAAATCTTGCCGATAACGATCAAATCATCAGCAACAGTTGGCGTCGCGTTCATATTGCTCAGGCTGCGGCCTTAGCCGAGTCCTTCAACAACTTGGCAACACGCTCAGACGGTTGTGCACCAACGCTCAGCCAGTAGGCTACGCGCTCTTGGTTCACGGACAGGCGGACTTCTTGACCACGAGCGATCGGGTTGAAGAAACCTACTTGTTCCTTGTGAGAGCCGTCACGTGGGTTGCGGCTGTCAGTTACGGTCAAGTGGTAAAACGGGCGCTTTTTGGAGCCGCCAAGGGCAAGACGGATTGTTAGCATGTGAACATCGTTCCTGTAGTCGGTGCTGCAAATCTAAATGCACAGCGGGCATAGGTGCCCGAAAGGCCGCATATTCTAAGGAATATCCGGACTTTTGCAAATGTCTTTTTCTGGCGCCTATCAGCGGGCCATTCAGATCTGCTAGAGAGCCGTCGGTTAAAACGGCAGGTCAGCCCCCGCCAACGGCGGGTTTGCTGGAGATCCCACATCCCTGTGGGTCGGAGCAGGAGTGAACTCCCGCTCGAATACTTTACATTTTCGGCATGCCGCCGCCGGGCAACATACCGCCCATGCCGCGCATCATCTTGGCCATTCCGCCCTTGGCGGAGAATTTCTTCATCATCTTCTGCATCTGCTTGTGCTGCTTGATCAAGCGACCGATGTCCTGCACCTGGGTGCCGGAACCCATGGCGATCCGACGCTTGCGCGAACCGCTGATCAGCTCAGGGTCGCGGCGCTCGGCCGGGGTCATGGAGTTGATGATGGCTTCCATCTGCTTGAACTGCTTCTCTGCCGCGCCCTGGGCATTGCCCATTTGCGCCAGGTTCACACCGCCGATGTTCGGCAGCTTGTCCATCAGGCCGCCAAGGCCGCCCATGCTCTTCATTTGTTGCAGTTGGTCGCGGAAGTCTTCGAGGTCGAAGCCCTTGCCCTTCTTCAACTTTTTAGCAAGCTTATCGGCTTTGTCCTTGTCGAGCGTCGCTTCGGCCTGTTCGATCAGGCTGAGCACGTCGCCCATGCCGAGGATACGCGAGGCGATACGCTCAGGGTGGAACGGTTCGAGCGCTTCGCTCTTCTCGCCCATACCGATGAACTTGATCGGCTTGCCGGTGATGGCACGCACCGACAGCGCGGCACCGCCACGGGCGTCGCCGTCCACCTTGGTGAGGATCACGCCGGTCAGCGGCAGCGCATCGCCGAAGGCCTTGGCGGTATTGGCCGCATCCTGGCCGGTCATGGCGTCGACCACGAACAGCGTCTCGACCGGGTTGATCGCGGCATGCAGCGCCTTGATCTCGCCCATCATCTCTTCATCGATGTGCAGGCGACCGGCGGTATCGACGATGACCACGTCGATGAACTTGAGCCTTGCTTCTTTAATAGCGGCGTTGGCGATGTCGACCGGCTTCTGGCTCAGGTCGGACGGGAAGAAGGTCACGCCCACTTCGCCCGCGAGCATTTCCAGCTGCTTGATGGCCGCCGGACGGTACACGTCGGCCGATACCACCATCACGGACTTCTTCTTGCGCTCTTTAAGGAAGCGCGCCAGCTTGCCGGCGGTGGTGGTCTTGCCCGCACCTTGCAGGCCGGCCATCAACACGACGGCCGGTGGCACGGCACTGAGGTTCAAATCTTCGTTGGCCGCACCCATCAGGCTTTCGAGTTCGGCCTGGACGATCTTCACAAAGGCCTGGCCCGGCGTCAGGCTGCGGGACACTTCAGTGCCCACTGCGCGCTCTTTGACCGAGTTGACGAAGTCCTTCACCACTGGCAAGGCCACGTCGGCTTCCAGCAACGCCATGCGCACTTCGCGCAGGGTGTCTTTAATATTGTCCTCGGTCAGCTTGGCCTTGCCGGTTACATGGCGCAGCGTCTGCGAGAGACGGTCAGTCAGGTTTTCAAACATGCGCGATCCTTTCAGGCCCTAATCATCGAAATGCATTGGTAGACCGAGGTAATGGCAGCCCAGGCTGTGGTAAATCGCTATTAAACACAGCGCTCGGCGAGCCTGCGGCGTGGGCAGATCGCGGATTATAGCGAAGACTGCGTCCATGCACACCCGCTGTCTGGTCCGGGAGTCTTTCGTGGAACGCAGGTGTATGCCAAACTCAGCGCCTTTCGGGCTTGTCTATCAGGATTTATGGTCCCCTTGTCACCCAGTTTGCTACCCAGCCTCGCCGCCGCACTCCTTTATGCCGCTGCGACCCTCTATCAGGGCACTCGTCTTGCCCAAGGCACCAAGGCGGACAAACGCCTGCTGGTCGGCCTGGGCGTCCTCGCCCTGCTGGCCCACGCCGCGAGCCTGTTCACCCACCTGATGACCCCGGTTGGCCTGGGCCTGGACTTTTTCAGCGCCGCCAGCCTGATCGCTGCAGCAGTCATCGCGCTGACATTGCTGGCCTGCTACCGGATCCCCGTCGAGAACCTGCTGGTCCTGCTCTTTCCCCTGGGCGTGCTGACGGTGCTGCTGGCGCAGTTCGCCCCCACCGGCACCGTACAGGTGATTGACGAAGAGCCCGGCATCCTCGCGCATATCCTGTTGTCGATCCTGGCCTATGGCATGTTCACCATCGCGGTGTTCCAGGCCCTGCTCCTGCTGTTGCAGGACCACCAACTCAAGCACAAGCACCCTTCCGGCCTGATCAAGAACTTCCCACCGCTGCAAACCATGGAAAGCCTGCTCTTCGGTTTCCTGTGGGCCGGCTGGACCCTGCTTTCGCTGTCGCTGATCTCCGGCTGGCTGTTCGTCGAAAACCTGTTTGCCCAGCACCTGGTGCACAAGACCCTGCTGGCCTGCCTGGCCTGGATCGTGTTCAGCGTGCTGCTGTGGGGCCGCAACCGCCTCGGCTGGCGCGGGCATAAAGCGATCCGCTGGACCCTGGCCGGTTTCTGCCTGCTGATGCTGGCCTATTTCGGCAGCAAGCTGGTTCGCGAATACATCCTGCATATCTGACGGGCAGCAATCATGGACAACTTGCCCCTGGGGCCGATGCTCGCGGTAATCGCCTTGCTGGTGTTATGGGCCGGGCTGTTTACCGCCATCGAAGCCGCACAACAGCACCTGCTGGCCCTGCGCCCCGGCACTCGCCAGGGAGACAAAGCGGCCGCCCGCCTGAATTTCCCGCGTCACAGCCTGATCCTGTGCAACAGCCTGTGTCGCGCCGCCGTGGTGATTCTCTGCACCCTGCTGGCGATCTATGCTTGGGCACAGAACGGCCCTTGGCTCGGCTGGCTGATGTCCTGTGCACTCCTGCTGGTGCTGGCCGACTACCTGCCGCGCGCCCTGGCCACCCGTTATCCGCAAGCGATCCTGGGCTTTGGCAATACGCTGCTGGGCGTACCGCTGAAAATCCTCTATCCCCTGGCCTGGCTGCTCAACGGCATCAGCCTGCTGTTATTGCGCCCGTTTGCGCGCAAATCCGGGGTGGTTAAAAAGAGCGATGAACCGCTACCCGACCACGATGACGAACCCGAGCCTGATGCCGACGCCGACCGCACCCCCGGCATGCCTGGCATCCACGCGCTGGACAACATCACGGTCAATGACATCCTGGTGCCACGCAGTGAAGTGGACGGCATCAACCTCGACGACTCGATTGAAGACATCATCGAACAACTGCGCACCTCCCCGCGCACCCGCCTGCCGGTGTTCCACAGTGATATCAACCAGGTCCAGGCCGTGCTCAATACCCGCCAGGTCCAGCACCTGCTGCCCGATGCCAGCCTGACCAAGGACGCATTGCTCGCCGCCTGCCACGAACCCTACTTCGTCCCGGAAAGCACCCCACTGCAACTGCAACTGCTGAACTTCCACAAACAGCAGCGGCGCCTGGGCATGGTCGTGGATGAGTACGGCGAAGTGCTGGGCATCGTCACCCTGGAAGACATCCTCGAAGAAATTGTCGGTGAATTCGAAAGTGAGCAAAGCACCGACAACCCGCACATCGAAGCCCAGACCGACGGCCGCTACATCATTGATGGCGCCGCCTCGATCCGCGAACTGAACAAGAGCCTGGGCTGGCACCTGCCCAGCGACGGCCCAAAGACCCTCAACGGCCTGGTGACCGAAGCGCTGGAAACCATTCCGGATTGCGCGGTGTGCCTGAAGATCGGGCGCTATCGCCTGGAAATCCTCGAGACCGAAGACAACCGCGTAGCGAAAGTGCTGATCTGGCACACCAGCCGAGTGCCTGTCGCCGCGTAGCTCTCCTGACAAACCAAAATCCAAATGTGGGAGGGGGCTTGCTCCCGATAGCGGTGTGCCATTCACTGCATTCGGGGACTGACCCACTGCCATCGGGAGCAAGCCCCCTCCCACATTTGGATTTGCAGCGTGTCAGCCCCTTGTTGGATCCACACACCCCTTCCTATAATCCCTGCGGCTTACCCAAGCCCCGCCCGACCGCGTGCTACCCGCACTCCGCGCGTCCAGGCTCCGCTGCATCGTGTCTGACCGGTGTTCGCTCCCATCCCGAGCCGCCCCGCGCACTACCCTGATCCAAGGGGGTTCGACCCAATAATAATCCGCGTCCAAACGCGCAACGACTGTCAGGGATAACTCAATGAGCACCACCTATAACGAGGCTGCGACCGCCGCCCCGACCAACTCGACTGCACGAGTCGCCACCGCGAGCATCGTCGGCACCGCCATCGAGTTCTACGACTTCTATATTTACGCCACCGCCGCAGCCCTGGTGATCGGCCCGGTGTTCTTCCCGCAGACCTCCGGCACTGCGCAGATGCTGGCGTCATTCCTGACCTTTGGCATCGCCTTTATCGCGCGTCCGCTGGGCTCGGCATTGTTTGGCCACTTTGGCGACCGTATCGGCCGAAAATCCACGCTGGTGGCCTCGTTGCTGCTAATGGGCGTGTGCACCACGCTGATCGGTTTGCTGCCCGGCTATGACAGCATCGGGGCCTGGGCGCCGATCCTGTTGTGCGTGCTGCGTTTCGGCCAGGGCCTTGGGTTGGGCGGGGAATGGGGCGGCGCCGCCTTGCTGGCCACCGAGAACGCGCCCAAAGGCAAACGCGCCTGGTTCGGCATGTTTCCGCAACTGGGCCCCTCCATCGGGTTCCTGGCCGCCAACGGCCTGTTCCTGATCCTGGCCATGAGCCTCAACGACGAGCAGTTCCGCAGTTGGGGCTGGCGTATTCCGTTCATCCTCAGCGCGGCGCTGGTGATGGTCGGCCTGTATGCACGCTTGAAACTGCACGAAACTCCGGTGTTCGCCAACGCCGTGGCCAAGGAAAAGCCGGTGAAAGTGCCGCTGGTGGAGTTATTCAGCCAGCATTGGCTGCCGGTGCTGCTGGGCGCCGCGTCGATGGTGGTGTGCTACGCGCTGTTTTACATCACCACTGCGTTTTCCCTGAGCTACGGCGTGTCGACCTTGGGCTACAGCCGCGAGACATTCCTTGGGCTGCTGTGCTTTGCCGTATTGTTCATGGGCCTTGCCACGCCTTTGGCCGCCTTGGCCAGTGATCGCTACGGACGCAGGCCGGTGCTGATCGTCGGCGCAATCCTGGCGATCCTGTCCGGCTTCACCATGGAGCCCCTGCTGACCCACGGTTCGACCTGGGCCGTGGCATTGTTCCTGGCGCTGGAGCTGTTCCTGATGGGCGTAACCTTCGCGCCGATGGGCGCCATGCTGCCGGAACTGTTCCCGACCCGCGTGCGTTATACCGGTGCTTCGGCAGCGTATAACCTGGGTGGGATTGTGGGCGCTTCGGCTGCACCGTTCTTCGCGACCAAGCTGGTGGCGATGGGTGGGCTGAGTTATGTCGGTGGGTATGTGTCGGCGGCAGCGTTGCTCAGCTTGATTGCTGTGCTGTGCCTGAAAGAGACGCGGGATAACGATTTGAACAAGGTCGTCTGATAAACAGCTATCGGGAGCAAGCCCCCTCCCACATTTTGACCGCATTTCTACTGGAACAATGCGATCAAAATGTGGAAGGGGGCTTGCTCCCGATGCTTTACAGCTCTACCACAACCGCCTGGGAAGCACGGGTCGCCTTGGCCCGAGCCGCTTCAATCGATTCATCCCGCGCCAACGCCACGCCCATGCGGCGCTGGCCATTCACTTCTGGCTTACCAAACAGACGCAACGCCGTGTCCGGCTCGCTCAGTGCAGCGCCGAGGTTGGCAAACGCGGTCTGGGTCGACTGCCCTTCCACCAGAATCACCGCCGACGCCGAAGGCCCGAACTGACGGATCAACGGGATTGGCAAGCCCAGGATGGCACGCGCATGCAGGGCAAACTGCGACAGGTCCTGGGAAATCAACGTCACCAAACCCGTGTCGTGCGGGCGTGGCGACACTTCGCTGAACCACACCTGATCACCCTTGACGAACAGTTCCACGCCAAACAGACCACGGCCACCCAAGGCTTCGGTCACGGCTTTGGCGACGCGCTCGGACTCTGCCAGCGCAACCGGGCTCATGGCCTGTGGCTGCCAGGATTCCTGATAGTCGCCTTTCTCCTGACGGTGGCCGACCGGCGCGCAGAAGGTGGTGCCGCCGATGTGGCGCACGGTCAGCAGGGTGATTTCGTAGTCGAAGTCGATAAAACCTTCGATGATCACTCGGCCCTTGCCTGCACGTCCGCCTTCCTGGGCGTAATCCCAGGCTTTGCGCACGTCGTCAGCGCTGCGCAGCAGGCTCTGGCCCTTGCCCGACGAACTCATCACCGGCTTGACCACGCAGGGGAAACCCAGGTCCTGGACGGCCTTGCTGTAGTCCTCGAAGGTGTCGGCGAAATGGTACGGCGAGGTCGGCAGGTCCAGTTCTTCGGCGGCCAGGCGACGGATGCCTTCACGGTTCATGGTCAGCGACGTGGCGCGCGCAGTCGGGATCACGGTGAAGCCTTCGGCTTCCAGCTCAACCAGCGTCGCGGTGGCGATGGCTTCGATTTCCGGCACGATGAAGTGCGGTTTTTCCGCTTCGATCACCGCACGCAGGGCGGCGCCGTCGAGCATGTTGATCACATGGCTGCGATGGGCAACCTGCATGGCCGGCGCATTGGCGTAGCGATCCACGGCAATCACTTCAACGCCCAGGCGTTGCAGTTCAATCACCACTTCCTTGCCCAGCTCACCGCAGCCACACAGCAAAACGCGGGTCGCGGTTGGCGACAATGGAGTTCCGATTCGGGTCATCTCAGGTCCTCAGGGGAGCGGATCATGGGGAGAAAGGCCGGCATTTTACATGAACTGTAAAAATTGGCCTCAGTTGGCGACGGCCCGCTTGCGGATGCGCCAGGCCATGATCAGCCACACCGCCGTGACCCCGGCGAACTTCGACGCCAAGGCGGTGCCCACCACGGCAGGGGTGAGCGCACCGATCAGGCCGAAGAAGATAAAGGTATCAAGGGGAATGCTGAGCGCCGAACTTATCCACAGGCGGTCGTGGAGCGGGCGCTTGGTGATGCTGAACACCAGCCAGTCAATGCATTCCGACACCGCGAATGCCGTGGCGCTGGCCAGGGCGATGGACGGGTCCGAAGTGATATACGACAACACCAGCGCCGCCAGCATGGCGATGATCGCCCCGTGGCCGAAGCGGGTTTGCACCATGTCGCGCAGAATAAACACCAGGCCGCCCCAGGCCGACCAGATGACGTCCAGGTGCGGGGCAGTGGAGAAGGCGAAGTTGATCAGCACGACGCTGCTGATGTAGGCGATCAGGAAGAGCATGGGGCGAGGGACCTGTGAACAAGGGGCACAGGGTACTTCACATTTTGAAATATGTCGTCTGGGAGGGCCTCATCGGGGGCAAGCCCCCTCCCACATGTTGACCGCATTCTTACAGATCAAACGCGGTCAAGTGTGGGAGGGGGCTTGCCCCGATGGCGGTCTATCAGGCACCGGATTTCCCAGAAACCATAAACACCAACCCACTCGCCACCGCCCGCTCATGGCACAACCCCAACACCACCCGGCGCTCGGCGTTGTCCATGCGGCTCCAACGCGTAATCTCATCCACGGTGCGCTGGCAGCCGGTGCAGATATCGTCATCGTCCAGCGCACAAATGCTCACGCACGGCGAGGCGACGGGGCGTTCAATCGGGTTCATTCTTCCTGCTCAACCAGGTCCCGCGCGTAACGCTGGGCGTTATGCACATAGTGCGCGGCGCTGGCTTCCAGCATCCGCTTCTGTGCGTCGGTCAACTCACGCACGACTTTGCCCGGCGAGCCCATCACCAGGGAGCCATCGGGGATTTCCTTGCCTTCGCCGATCAACGCGTTGGCGCCGATGATGCAGTGCTTGCCGATCTTGGCGCCGTTGAGGATCACCGCGTTGATACCGATCAGGCTGTAATCGTCGACCGTGCAGCCATGCAGCATGGCGTTATGGCCGATGGTCACGCCGGTGCCCAGGGTCAGCGGGTAGCCCATATCGGTGTGCATCACGCTGCCGTCCTGGACGTTGCTGTTCTTGCCGATCAGGATCAGCTCGTTGTCGCCACGCAGCACCGCGTTGAACCAGACGTTGGCGCCCTCCTCCAGCTTGACCTTGCCCACCAGCGTGGCATTCGGCGCCACCCAGCTGTGTGGATGGGTCTCGACGCGGGCATCGCCCAGGCGGTATTTCATGCTGTTCCCTCACGGCTGGCCGTTCAAACGACGGCTTAGGTATTGATGAAGCTCTTGGGCGGCTGGTGCAGGCTTATCTGGGCGTCGTCATAAAGCAGATTGATCAACTCGACGATCATGATTGCCGTCAGGCCCCAGATCTTGTATTCGCCGAAGCGATAACTGGGCACGTACCAACTGCGACCCTGGTAATCGATTCGGTGGGTATGTTCGCGTGGATCCTGTCGGAAAAAGTCCAGGGGAACGCTGAAGACGGCAGCGATTTCAGCATCGTTAGCCAGGTACTCGACGTAGTCGGGGATCACCCCCACATAGGGCGTGACCCGGATGCCGTGCAGGGAGATCAGCGGGCTCAGTGGGCCGATGACTTCCACCAGGCCGGGGGGCAGGCCGATTTCTTCTTCGGCTTCACGCAGGGCGGTGAAGATCAGGTCCGGGTCTTCGGGGTCGCGGCGCCCGCCGGGAAAGGCCACTTCGCCACCATGGGTCGACAGGCCGCTGGCGCGCAGGGTCAGGATCAGCTCAGGTTCGTCACTGCGGGTAATCGGCACCAGCACCGCGGCCTCGGGGAAACGCCCGTCGGTTTCCAGCGTGTGGGGGGTGTGATTGCTTACCCGGCGAAGTAGCTCGTCCAGCATGAGTCATCTCGGTCTGTTGGCTACCTTGCATCATGCACCAAAGCGTGCGGGTGCCCAACCCCAAAACCCGGCAGGTGTCGCTAAACGACAACTTGCAGGCCCCCGCCCGCCACGCCAAGATAGGCGCACTTTCCAGGAACCCCAGCATGAATTTCTGTAGCCAGTGCGGTAAACCGGTGACCCAACGCATTCCCGAAGGCGACGGGCGCCTGCGTTTTGTGTGTGATCACTGCTCCACCATCCACTATCAGAACCCCAATATCGTCGCCGGTACCGTGCCAGTGTGGGGCGATAAAGTGCTGCTGTGCCGTCGTGCCATCGAGCCGCGCCTGGGTTACTGGACCCTGCCCGCCGGTTTTATGGAAAACGGCGAGACCGTCGAACAGGCCGCCACGCGCGAAACCCTGGAGGAAGCCTGCGCCCGCGTGCGCAACCTGGCGATCTATACGCTGATCGACGTGCCGCATATCAGCCAGGTGCATATCTTCTACCGCGCCGAACTGGTCGACCTGGACTTCGCCGCCGGCCCCGAAAGCCTCGAAGTGCAGCTGTTCGACGAGGCGGACATCCCTTGGTCCGAGCTGGCTTTCCGCACGGTCGGGCGTACCCTAGAATACTTTTTCGCCGACCGCCGCCAGCAGTCCTTCCCGGTGCGCAGCGAAGCCGTGCCACCTCTTTCTTCAAAGCCCGCCCAATAACCATTCGGCAGCTCGTCGCCACAGGGATACCGTTTTAATGCGTTGGTTGCTTGCTCTGATCTGCCTGTCGTTCGCCACGCTTTCGCCGGCCTCTACCGTGGAAACCCTGGGCGGCAAGACGGTCGAAAAAGTCCTGGTGCTCAAGTCCGCCCACCAATTGCAGTTGATCAACGACGGCAAGCCCCTCAAGACCTATCGGATTTCCCTGGGCAAAAACCCCAAGGGCCACAAGCTGATCGAGGGCGACCGCCGCACCCCGGAAGGCCTGTACTGGATCGACTGGCGCAAGACCAGCGACCGCTACTACCTGTCCATGCACATCTCCTACCCGAATATCAGCGATGCCGCCCGCGCCCGCCGCGAAGGGGTGAAGCCCGGCAGCATGATCATGATCCACGGCACGCCCGACACCGAAGAGTACCCGGAGCAGTGGTTCCACACCCTGGACTGGACCGACGGCTGCATCGGCATGCGCAACGTCGACATGCGCGAAGTCTGGAACCTGGTCAAGGACGGCACGCTGATCGAGATCCGCCCGTAAATCTTCGACCGTTCGTAATTTAATTAAAAATATTTCCCTCCCCCTCCCACGCCTGCCGGTGAATACCAGTTCACCGCGCGGGCTGCGCACTTCTGCGCGCGATAAAGACCTCTCTAATACCACTTGATACCGGGCACCATTAAGGCGCCCTGAAACCGGTACTCGCACCGTTTTGGCAGCATTGACATGGTATTTAAGTGGTATTAGCTTCCGGCCAATACCGGGCGACAACACTCCAATAACCGCATCGGAAACCTCATAGATGAACCCCATCCTGACGCTGCGTCCCGACGACAAACAATCCACGCCGCTGTACCTGCAATTGGCCCGCAACCTGGAAGCGGCGATCCATGCCGGCCAGTGGAAATCCGAACAGGCCCTGCCCTCGGAGCGCGCCCTCAGCGAACAGCTGAGCATTTCGCGGGTGACCGCCCGTAAAGCGCTGGAAGTGTTGTTCGCCCAAGGCCTGATCCGCCGCAGCCAGGGTTCCGGCACCTTTATCACGCCACGCCTGGAACAGCCGCTGTCGCGCTTGTCGGGGTTCAGCGAGATGTTGCGCCTCAAGGGCTTTGTGCCCAGCTCCCAATGGCTGGAGCGCGACATCACGCCGCCGACCCACGAAGAGCTGATCCGCCTGTGCCTGTCGCCCACCGACAAAGTGGCGCGCCTCAAACGCCTGCGCAAAGCCGATGACACAGTGATGGCCATCGAGATGACCGCCATGCCCGCCTCGGTGCTGCCGCAGCCGCAAGCCATCGGCAATTCGTTGTACGAATACCTCGAAAGCATCGGCAAGCCCATCGTGCGCGCCCTGCAACACATCCAGGCGATCAATGCCTCGGACGAGTTCGCCAGACTGGTGGGCATCGCCCCCGGCACCGCCATGCTGTTGATGACTCGCGTGGGCTACACCGCCGACAACACGCCGATCGAAATCACCGACACCTACTGCCGCAACGACTACTACGACTTCGTCGCAGAACTGCGCCGCTACGACTTTGCCGCCGAGTTGCGGCCTTAGAGAACTGCCCATGTCCGAAGACAATATCCTCACGCCCCACGGCTGGATGCGCGGCCGCCTGGTGCACCAGCACGGCAAGGTCATCGCCATCGAGGGCGAACCTTGCGACCCGGCTGAAAACGACTTGCCCTACCTGCTGCCGGGTTTTATCGACCTGCACGTCCACGGCGGCGGCGGTAAAGACATCATGGAAGGCGCCGACGCTTTCGAGACCATCACCCGCACCCACGTGCGCTTTGGTACCACCTCGCTGCTGGCCACCACCATGACTGCACCGGTGGAGGAAATCTCCAGCGTGCTCGGCCAACTCGGCGGCTTTTGCGAGCAACGTCCTAGCGGCAGCGCCCGCGTACTCGGCGTGCACTTGGAAGGCCCTTACATCAACCCAGGCAAACTCGGCGCCCAACCCAACTTCGCCCACACCGCGCTGATGGCGGAAGTGGAAACCTACCTGCGCCTGGCGCCGATCCGGGTGATCACCATCGCCCCGGAAATCGCCGGCCACGACGCCCTGATCCGCACCCTCAGCGAACGCGGCGTGCGCATGCAGATCGGCCACACCCTGGGCAGCTATGAAGAAGGCGTCGCCGCCCTCGCCGCCGGCGCCACCAGCTTTACCCATTTGTACAACGCCATGAGCCCGTTGCATCACCGTGAGCCGGGCATCGTCGGCGCCGCGCTGGCCCACGCCAAGTACGCAGAATTGATTCCGGACCTGCTGCATGTGCACCCCGGTGCCATGCGCGTAGCCCTGCGGGCGATCCCGTGCCTGTATTGCGTCACCGATTCCACCGCCGCCGCCGGCATGCCCGATGGCGAATACAAGCTGGGCAGCCACACCGTGACCAAATGCCTGGGCGGTGTACGCCTGGCCGACGGCACCCTGGCCGGCAGTACGCTGACCATGGACCAGGCGCTGCGCAACCTGGTGAAGATCGGCCTGCCGATCAGCGAAGCCTCACAACGCCTGTCGCAATTTCCTGCGGATTACCTGGGCCTGGAAGAACGCGGCCGCCTGCAACCGGGCAGCTTTGCCGACTGCGTACGCCTGGACCGCTCCCTGCACCTCACCGACGTCATGGTCGAAGGAGAAACCATTGTCTTCAAAAATGCTTGAAGAGGCCTTGGCCTCCGCTGACGCCGTCGCGGCACAACTGCAACGCCTGGGCCCACTGCTGGAAGAAGTCGCCGGCCGCCTGCGCCGCCAGCCGCCGCAGGTGGCGATGACCATTGCGCGGGGCAGCTCGGACCACGCCGCCAGCTACTTCGCCTACCTGGCCATGCAGCATGTCGGCATCCCGGTGGCGTCGTTGCCGATGTCGGTGGTGACCTTGTTGCAAGCACCCATGAAAGTCAGCGGCCAGGTAGCGTTCGGTTTCTCCCAGTCGGGGCAAAGCCCGGACCTGGTCAACAGCTTGCGCCTGCTGCGCAAGCGTGGCGCCTTGAGCATCTCGCTGGTCAACGCCGAAGACTCGCCGCTGGAAGCCGCCTGCGAATTCCATGTACCCCTGTGCGCCGGGCCGGAACTCAGCGTGGCCGCGACCAAGAGCTTTATCGCCACCCTCAGCACCAGCGCGCTGTTGATCGGCCACTGGAACCAGGAGCCCGACTTGCTGCCAGCCTGCCAGGCCCTGCCCGAAGGCCTGCGTGAAGCCGCCGGGCAGGACTGGACGCCCGCCATCGAGGCGCTGCGCGGCTGCCAGCAACTGATGGTGATCGGCCGGGGCGCCGGTTTTGCCATCGCCCAGGAAGCGGCGCTCAAGCTCAAGGAAACCTCGGCGATCCAGGCCGAAGCCTTCAGCAGCGCCGAGGTACGCCACGGGCCGATGGCCTTGATCGGCGCGGACTACCCGCTGCTGGTCTTCGCACCACGGGGTGCCGAGCAAGCCGGCTTGTTGAGCCTGGCCGCCGATATGCGCCAACGCGGTGCCCGCGTGCTGCTCGCAGCACCGGACGATATCGCCGAACGCGACTTGACCCTGAGCCGCGCCGAACACCCGAGCCTGGACCCGATCCTGGCGATCCAGAGTTTCTATGTCATGGCGGCCGGCCTGTCCGTCGCCCGAGGCATGGACCCGGACCAGCCGCGCCACCTGAGCAAAGTTACCCGCACTCACTGAGTCGCGCTTTCCTGATGAGTACCGTGCCCATGCCCAACAACAATAATGAACTGACCCTCAACGCCCCCCTCAGCGGGCCGTTACTGGCCCTGGGCAACGTGCCTGACGACGTGTTCGCCAGCGGCGCCCTGGGCGACGGCATGGCGATCGACCCGCTCAACGATTGCCTGCATGCGCCGTGCGATGGCGTGGTCATCCACGTCGCCCGCACCGGCCACGCCTTGACGATACGCGCCGACAACGGCGCCGAAGTGTTGCTGCACATCGGCGTCGACACGGTCGAATTGAACGGCGAAGGGTTTGCCCTGCTGGTCAAGGAAGGCGCCCGGGTCAGCAATGGCCAGGCGCTGGTGCGCTTTGACCTGGACCGTATCGCCCGCCAGTGCAAAAGCCTGGTCAGCCTGATCATCCTCACCAATGGCGAACACTTTGAAATGCGCCCGCTGGCCGCGAAAACCGTCAAGCAGGGCGACCCCTTGGTGCAGGTTGTGCCGCGTGCGAACGCAGCGCAGCAAACGGCTGTGGATTACGCCGTCGCCGAAGCCAGCGCCAGCGTGCACGTGACGCACCGTGGCGGCCTGCACGCACGACCGGCGGCGTTGATTCGCAAGACCGCCCAGGGTTTCAGCAGCCAGGCGCAGGTGCACTTCGGCGCCAGGTCGGCCGCCTGCGACAGCCTGATCGGTCTGATGGGGCTGGGCATTGGCGAAGGCGACGAGGTGCGCGTGACCTGTCGCGGCAAGGACGCCGAAGCCGCGCTGCAGGCGCTGGTCGCGGCCTTGTCCGCCGCCGTCAAGGCTGAACCCCACGCACCGGTCGTCGCCATGCCGCGCCGGGCAACCACGGAAGTTGATGTGTTGCAGGGCGTGTGCGCGGCACCGGGACTGGTCTGCGGGCCGTTGTTTCGGCTGGCGGGTATCGAGTTGCCGTCGGACCCCGGCCATCACGTCACTGACGAACAACTGCAACGCCTGGACGCAGCCCTGGAGCAGGTGCGCGGTGAAATCCGCAGCACCCTGGACCAGGCTCGCCAACGCAAGGCCGTCGAAGAAGAAGAGATCTTCGCCGCCCACCTGGCCCTGCTCGAAGACCCCGCCCTGCTGGACGCCGCCACCGAAGCTATCGAACACGGCAGCGCCGCCACCCATGCCTGGCGTGATGCGATCCAGGCGCAGTGCGCGGTATTGCTGGCCCTGGGCAAGCCGCTGTTCGCCGAACGCGCCAACGACCTGCGCGACCTGCAACAACGGGTCCTGCGCGCACTGTTGGGTGAAGCCTGGCATTTCGAATTGCCTGCGGGAGCGATTGTCAGCGCCCATGAACTGACCCCTTCGGATTTGCTGCAACTGAGCGCGCAACAGGCTGCCGGGATCTGCATGGCCGAAGGTGGCGCCACGTCCCATGTCGCCATCCTGGCGCGGGGCAAAGGCTTGCCATGTGTCGTCGCGTTGGGCGCTGAGGTGCTCGATGTGCCGCACGGCCAGCGCGTGGTGCTCGACGCCGGCAACGGCCGCCTGGAACTGGCCCCCAGCGAGGCGCGTCATGCCGAAGTCCACCGGATCCGCGACGCGCAGATACTGCGTCGCCGGCAGCAACAGGCCCAGGCCCAACAACCGGCGCAAACCCGCGATGGCGTGAACATCGAAGTGGCCGCCAATGTCGCCTCCAGCGCCGAGGCCCAGGTGGCCTTTGAAAATGGCGCTGACGGCGTCGGCCTGCTGCGCACCGAATTCCTCTTCGTCGACCGCCGCACGGCGCCGGATGAACAGGAGCAGCGCCAAGCCTATCAAGCTGTGATGGATGCTATGGGCGACAAGTCGGTGATCATCCGCACCATCGATGTGGGCGGCGACAAACAACTCGACTACCTGCCGCTGCCCGTCGAGGCCAACCCGGTCTTGGGCCTGCGCGGTATTCGCCTGGCGCAGGTACGCCCGCAGCTGCTGGATCAGCAACTGCGTGCGCTGCTGCAAGTGTGCCCCTTGGAGCGCTGCCGCATCCTGCTGCCGATGGTCAGCGAAGTCGACGAACTGCTGCACATTCGCCAACGCCTGGATCAATTGTGCGCCGAGCTGGAACTGACCCAGCGCCCGGAGCTGGGGGTGATGATCGAAGTGCCCGCCGCCGCGCTGATGGCCGAGCAGTTGGCCGAGCACGCGGACTTCTTATCCATCGGCACCAATGACCTGTCCCAGTACACCCTGGCGATGGACCGCGACCACGCCGGCCTGGCTGCGCGGGTCGATGCGCTGCATCCGGCATTGCTGCGGCTGATCGCCCAGACCTGCGCCGGCGCGGCCAGGCATGGCCGCTGGGTCGGTGTCTGCGGGGCCTTGGCCAGCGACCCGCTGGCCACGCCGGTACTGGTCGGCCTGGGGGTCAGCGAGCTGTCGGTCAGCCCGCCGCAGATCGGCGAAATCAAGGACCGCGTCCGCCACCTGGACGCGGCGCAATGCCGGCAACTGAGCCTCGGCCTGCTCGACCTGAGCAGCGCCAGGGCGGTTCGCCAAGCCTGTCAACACCACTGGCCGCTGAGCTGACAACAACAAGAAAAAAGGAGACACGCCATGTACCAACACTTTATTGAAGGCCTGCAACGCCTGGGCCGTGCGCTGATGCTGCCGATCGCGATCTTGCCGATCGCCGGTCTCTTGCTGCGCCTGGGCGACACCGACTTGCTCAACATCGCGGTGATGCACGATGCCGGGCAGGCGATCTTCGCCAACCTGGCGCTGATCTTCGCCATCGGTATTGCCGTGGGTTTTGCCCGTGACAATAACGGCACCGCTGGCCTGGCCGGGGCAATTGGTTACCTGGTGATGATCTCCACGCTCAAGGTGATGGACAATACCATCAACATGGGCATGCTCGCCGGTATCGCCAGCGGCTTGATGGCCGGTGCGCTGTATAACCGCTTCAAGGACATCAAGCTGCCGGAGTACCTGGCGTTCTTCGGCGGGCGGCGGTTTGTGCCGATTGTCACCGGGTTTTCAGCGGTGGCGCTGGGGGTGATTTTTGGCTTGATCTGGCCGCCGATCCAGCACGGGATCAACAGCTTCGGCGTATTGCTGATGGAAAGCGGCAGCCTCGGCGCGTTCGTGTTTGGCGTGTTCAACCGCCTGCTGATCGTCACCGGCCTGCACCATATCCTCAACAACATGGCGTGGTTTGTGTTCGGCAGTTTCACCGACCCGCTGACCGGTGCGGTGGTCACTGGCGACCTGACCCGCTACTTCGCCGGCGACCCCAAGGGCGGCCAGTTCATGACGGGGATGTTCCCGGTGATGCTGTTCGGCCTGCCCGCTGCCTGCCTGGCGATGTACCGCAACGCCCTGCCGGAGCGGCGCAAAGTCATGGGCGGGATCTTCCTGTCGATGGCGCTGACCTCCTTCCTGACCGGCGTGACCGAACCCATCGAATTCGCGTTCATGTTCCTCGCGCCGTTCCTTTACCTGCTGCACGCGCTGCTCACAGGCCTGTCGATGGCCGTCACCAATCTGCTGAACATCCACCTGGGCTTTACCTTCTCCGGTGGGTTTATCGACATGGTGCTGGGCTGGGGCAAGTCCACCAATGGCTGGCTGATGGTGCCGGTGGGCCTGGCCTATGCCGTGATCTACTACAGCGTGTTCAGCTACTGCATCCGTCGCTTCAACCTCAAGACACCGGGCCGGGAAGATATCCAGGCCGCCCCGACCCAAGTCATGACCGACCATCAACGGGCCAGCGCCTACATCCGTGCGCTGGGCGGCGCTGACAACCTGCTGAGTGTCGGCGCGTGCACCACACGCCTGCGCCTGGACATGGTCGATCGCAACAAGGCCGTGGATGCAGAGCTCAAAGCCCTGGGCGCGATGGCCGTGGTGCGCCCCGGTAACGGCGGCAGCTTGCAGGTGGTGGTGGGCCCGCTGGCGGACAGCATTGCCGACGAGATTCGCTTGGCCATGCCCACGTCCGGCCAGCCATCGTCGCCCTCGGCCCCCGCTCAACCCGAGGCCGGCGCTGTCACCCCGCCACACGCCGAACAATGGCTGAATGCACTGGGCGGTGCGCGTAATGTGTTGCAGTTGGAGTGCGTGGCCATGAGCCGCATTCGCTTGAAGCTGGCTGATGACCAAGCGCTGTCCGAGCAGCAGCTCACAGCCTTGGGTTGCCAGGGAATCCGCCAGCTCGACGACGGCATCTGGCACTTGCTGGTGGGTGAATCGGCCCAGGGCTTGAGCAGCGCGCTCAAGGCCCTGGCCAACCGTGATCCGGTGCACACCAGCGCCTGACATCGCGACTTATCTACCGCCTTGCCGACGGTGCAGCGCTCCATGCTGAGGTTCCTATCATCAGCATGGAGAGCGCGCCTGTGAACACACCATCCCAGGCCTTTGAAGGCATCGAAAGCAACCTCAATCAGATCGGTCATCACCTGCTCAATGTCGAAGCACCGCTGTTGCCAGAACACAAACCCTCAGCCGAACAGGCCTATCTGGAAAAAACCAACGCAATCCTGGCGAGCTACCGGCAGCAGTTCCTGCACAAGAGCCGAACGCTTTACCAATCGCTGAAACAGGCTGACCTGCCCCAACAACTGGTCACGCTCAAGGCCACACTCAACACCCATCTGGAACACCTCGACCGTTACGAGCAGATCGACGGAAAACCGCGTAAATCCTTCATGACCTTTGAAGCCGGTTTCACTGCCCTTGCCAACGAAACCGCCCTGAGCGCCCAGGACCGTCTGCTGCACCCGCAACAACAGGCCATGCTGGAGCGTGTGCCGCTGGGCAGCACACTGCGGCCTGGTTTCTATGCGTTGACCCTGGACTATCAAGCACAAACCATCGAACTGGCCGGGGCCTTTGTCCTGACCGAACGCACCAGCCCGGTCGTCACCGACCTTTCCTCCATGCCGGCCGTGGGCGAAGTGATGCTGTTCACCCCCACGCGCGGGATTGAAACCTTTGGCTCCCTGCCTCAACTGAACGCGCATTTGCAGCGCGGCATGGATGACGCCGCGCAACGCCGCGACTTCATGCACCTGCTGCCGGTGCGCTACCACCACATCAGCCCCGGCGCGATCTGGCCGCTGGCACTGACGCCCATCAATGACCGGCCGCTGTTCGAACACACCTACAACGCCCTGATCGATAAGCGCAACGCAGACATTGACCATGCCCTGAGCCTGGTGAACAACCCCGAGCAGGCCGTGGACACGCTGATCAGCGCACTGGACCACGCCATCGTCGCGTCCCTGCCCGACCTGGCCGCACGCCTGGCGTGGCGTGCCCAGCGCGTGCTGGAGCGCTACCTGCGCCAGAGCGCCCCGGACTGGTACCGGAGCGCCAGCGAAACCCGCCGGGCCGAATTGGCCAGGCACCTGGCAGACTACAACACCGCCCGCCAACACCTGCTTGAACTGCTGGGCCCGGTCACCACGCCTGCAACACTGGCCCGCTATCAACTGCTGGAGCGGCTGAGCGAAGACCTGGATATCCACGACCTGGAACCGGAACGCCTGGTGATCACTACCCGTCGCTACGTCTCCCCCATCGGCGAGTACGAACACGACCGCAACCTGATCGACCTGACCCTGCGCGGGCTGCACGAAGGTGACGAGCAGACGGGCTCGGACTTCCTGAAAAAAACCACGCTCACCTATCAAGAGGCGCCACTGCCAGAGGCATACAAGGACCTCACCGTGACCTGGCTGGTACAGACGCTTAGCACCCTGCAACCGCGCCTAGACTTCGCCGCTGCGCAACAACAGATGCATGCAAAACCCGAAACCAGCCTCGCGATCGAACAGATGCTCGACCAAAGGATCAACGCGCTGGCCTATACCGCCGTGCTCGAGGGCCATCTCAGTGAAGACGACTTCAAATTGGTGCAGACCCTGCGCCAAGGCACCGACGCCCGCCTGAGCGCCGCAACCCTGTCTCTGCATGAGGCCCAGTTGCAGGATATGTGGGTGCTGCGCCAGAGCGACGGCAACGGCAAGGTCATACGCCTGCTGCTGTGTACCCCTGAGGCACCTGGGCGGCAGCAATTCCAGGCATTCGACGATGAGGTTGCCTGCCAGCAGCACATCCTTGGCTGGAGCCTGGACAACGGTTCGAAACAACCGCCCGGCACCCTCACCGATTACCTGATCACACGGGTCGCCTTGCGCTTTCGTGCAGCGATGAAGCAGGTCTTGACTGGCCTGAGTTTCAAGCCTCATGCCGAGGAATACAAAGAGGTCCACTTTGGCAACATCGGCAGCCATGCACATTGCCTCAAGGCCATGTCGGCCCATGTGCTGGCGACACGGGTCGACGACTATGCCTTCAGCACACCGGACTGGTACCGCTCCACCAGTAACGCCAACCGCCAGAAGCTTTTGAAACTGGCTGACGACGCCGAGGGTGCACTGCATGCCTACAACGTCTTTGCGCTGTCCGATGCGCACTTCCCCAGCTTCCCCAGCTTTGTGCATAAGCAGGCAAAAAAGCGCCTGAACGAGCTGCTGGGACGTCACCAGAACGATGTCGACCCCGATACCGTCTGGGCCTTCTCGCCGCCGGCACTGCTCGGCACCTGGACGCCGAAACCGCTGACCTACACCCAGCTGTACCGTGACGGCTACGCGGACGGCGTGGGTTTTCTCGACGAAAAGTTTTCGCGGGCGGCCCGCTTCAAAGGTCCCAACGGCATTGACCTGAGCCCGCTGACCGCAGAAAAGGTCGCCCGCTCGGTCACCGGTGTGTGGATCGGCCAGCGCTACATCAACGAGGTCAGGGCCCGCCTATTGAATGTCGGCAGCGCGGATTACGAGTTGCGGCGCAATGCAACCCTGAGCATCACCCAACGCCAGATGCAGAACGCTGCCTTGGAGTGCCGCCTGCAAGGGCATATCGCCGGGGTCGATTGGGAGTGGCTTGAACGCAGTATCGCCAGCATGGGCAGTACCGCCACCGACCAGCGCGGCACCTATGCCATCCATCGACTGCTGGTCGACGGGGAGTGGGTCATCGACACCTTCCTGTTCAGCCACAGCGGCTTCCCGACGTTGCTCTACACCCCCAACGCACCGGATGGCATCAGCTTTCGCGAGGCCCGGCAGTTCAATTACCTGCTGAAAAAAATTCCCGGCATGGTCGGCTATTTGACCCTGCGGGTAGGGGCCCAGTCGCAGACACGAGTACGGACTTTCCTGGAAAACGCCAAGGCGCAATTACCCGAGGACCTGAACAAGACCTCCGTCAGCCTTGCGCGCTACGACGCCACCCGCGTGCCCCTGCCGGACCTGCGCCAAGCGCTTTACAACATGAAGCTGCAGCGCAAGATCGACGATGTTGAAGGCACCACGGTCAATCGACTCAAGATGATCACCGGTATTCTGTGGACCTGCGTGGAGTGGGTCACTGCGATTGCCACCGCGCCCTTCCCCGTCCTCAGCCTGAGCCTGGGCATGCTGCTGGCGTTCAAGGACGGCATGCTGGCCTTGCACGCTTACCAGCAGGGCGATACCGGCGCCGCACTGGAGCACTTGATCGGCTACATGCTCAACAGTGCCGGCGCCGCATTCACCGATCTGCGCCCGGCCCTAGTGTCCCTCAGGCAGCTTGCCCGACCCGCCGTGAGCCCGATCGCCAGGCGCACTGCCGTCCCCAGCGAAGCCTTGAAACTTGTCCAGCCTCTGCAACCCAAGCCCTTGGCCCTGGAAGACATGCAAGCGGTACTCTTCGATGGCCAAGCGCTGTGGGCGAAGAAAACCCCGGACCCCATCGGCCGCTACCTGCTCTACCGACTGGACCCGGCCAGTGGCAAACTGGTCTCCACCACACGCGTGGCAGCCCCGGATGCGCAAGGCGTCTGGAGCCGCACCGGGATCACCGGCGGCGCACCTAAATATGAAAAACTGCCCGACACACCGGAGCCGCTCAAGCCCTATGAAATACCGGTGAAGTACGCGAGCAAACTGGAACTGGCGATCAATCCGGATGTGCGGGCCAGCATCGTGCAGCGGACTGAATGGGAGTTCGGCTCGCGGGAGGGCGCGCTGGGGCACGTCGCCAGCGAGTTGCACTCCCTGCGCACCACTTATTTGCAACAGGCCGAACGCTTGACGAGTGACGCCGAAGCGTTCTTCAAACACCTTGATCCGTTGCCGGCCCGCGCCGACGTCCCGGCCATCGACGCCGACGCCTCATTTACGCAACTACTGGCCAGCGATGCCTTGGCCGCAAACCGGCACTTGGTCATCGGCGCGGCACCAGGCTCCATCGCCAGTAAAGAACTCCTGATAACGCAAATGGACAGCTTGCTGAGCAAAGGCTTCAAGTACCTGTACATCGAGCACCTGCCTGCCGATTTATTCCGCACAAAATTGCAGAAGCTCAACACCGGTAAATCCTGGCAGCACATCGAACGCCACCTGAAGACGATTGACCAGGCGTTTGGCTTCGCCGAAGACGCCGAGTATTCGTTTGTCGCCCTGGTGCGCCAGGCGCAAAAAAAGGGCTTGAAACTCAGAGCCCTCGACGCCTCGACCTCGTATCAACTGGAGGATGCCCTGCAAATGGGTGACACCCCGGTGACTACGCCGCGGGATAACGCTTCGAGGAATTTCTATTCCCACAAGACCATCGAGACCGACGCCATCGACGAGCCCGACGCACGCTGGATCGCGTTAGTGGATTCCTCGCGCCTGCGTACCTTCGATAAAACGCCGGGCCTGGCCGACTTGCACGACGCGCTGGCCTTGCGGGTGGATGATGTCGGCCCAGGCCAGCCGGTGGGTATCTGGGTCGACAAACCTGGCGCCATAACGGGTGATCCACTCGCTCAAGGTGACTACCGACTGACCCTTCACACGGCCTACAAGGCGCCCGAGCCGGCAACACCCGTTGCCTCAATCGCCGTCGCAACCCATTTCAGCGACTACGATATAGCCCCATCTTTCAGGGACAGCATCACTCAACAGACCTCTACGCGATATGGGCTCAATACCCGCTACTACGCAACGAACCCGGAGCATCGCGAAGCGCTTCAGGCTTTCCAGAACGTGAGAGAACGCCTGAACACAGATGCAGAAACCTACCTGGACAACCACGTGCCACCCACTAGGCCCGCGCCTTCAGTCCTGGGTTTACCAAAAAACCCAGAGGCGCTGCTCGAAAGCATCCGCCATAGCGAATTCACGGGGCTGGTGATCGGTGAAGGGCACGCTGCGCAATCGAGCAAGCGACTGCTGCGCGAGCAGATGAAAAAACTCAGAGCCCTGGAGTTCAAGACACTGTATGTGGAACACCTGCTGACCGATATGCACCAGGAGGCGCTGGATACTTTCCTGCGCACCCAACACCTGCCGGACACCCTCAAGCGCTACCTGAACTATCTGGACCAGGGGCAAATGCGCGGCTACAAAGGCCGCGATACGTACACGGAAGTCGTCCAGGCAGCCGGCAAGCACGGCTTGCGCGTCCGCGCCCTGGACTGCGCCGCCAGTTATCACCTCAAAGGGCTGGGTGGGGACATGTCTGTAACGCGCAACCAAATATTCAGCTACTTCGCCTCAAATGTGATCAAGGCCGACCAGGCGGCGCATGGGCCACACAAGTGGGTCGCGTTCATCGGCAGCACTCACACCAACAACAACCTGGGGGTGCCCGGACTGGCGGAACTGCAAGGTGCCGTCAGCCTGCATGTCAGGGACACGCCCCCCGCGTTGGCGCGAAACATTCGCCCCGGCACCTGGGAGACATTTTCCGAAGGCATAGACCTTGATGCCAGGGCCTTGCGTAGCGACTTAGTTCTGGAGGCCGGTGTGGAAGGCTTAACGGCGCCAGCGCCGTTCGTTCCGGTCGACCGGTCTCGGCTGAAAAGACCCGGCCATTTCCTGATCGAACGCCCAACACCGGCGCAGAACAATGTGCTGCACCGTTCGCGCACCGGGGAAATTGTGTCGACGCCCATCAAGGTCAATGCTGACGGCCTGTATTACGTCGACCGCTGGGAACCGATGCAGGGCAAGCGCTTCAGCTACGAAAGCACCTTGATCAGTGCACTGCGGGTGGAAGTCGGGCTGACCCCCGCGCCCTGAGTCGTTGAAGGCCTGGCCCTGATTGCATGACAGCCAACAAAAAACCCGCTGGCCAAACTGGCCCAGCGGGTTTCTTGTTTTAACAGCCAGCCGATCAGAAATCTGCCAACTGCCACACTTCATACGCCGGTGTCTCGTAGGGGTGGCTGAGCTTCAAGGCCGCGACAACCGCCTTGACCCACTCATCGGCCACCACCAACTCGACCTTCCACTCTTCAACCACTTCAACCTGGCCAACCTGCCCGATAAACGGCTGGCTGCCGTCCAACGCGCGAAACTGGCCCTGGCCCAGCACTTGCCAGGCGCAGCGGTCGTAGTCGCCGATGCGTCCGCCGCCAGCAGCGAAGACGGCGGTTTTCACCGTCTCCACATGGCTGTCGGGCACAAAGAAGGCGAGCTTGTACACGGTCTTAGTTCACCCACACGCGGGCGTTGCGGAACATGCGCATCCAGGCACCGTCTTCGTTCCATTCTTCCGGGCGCCAGGAGTTCTGCACGGCGCGGAACACGCGCTCCGGGTGCGGCATCATGATGGTCACGCGACCGTCGCGGCTGGTGAGGCCGGTGATCCCGCGCGGCGAGCCGTTCGGGTTGGCCGGGTAGCTTTCGGTGACCTTGCCGTGGTTGTCGACGAAACGCATGGCCACGCAGCCGGACAGATCGGCCTCGAGCAACGCCTCTTCGCTTTCGAACTCGGCATGGCCTTCACCGTGGGCGATGGCGATCGGCATGCGCGAACCGGCCATGCCCTGCAGGAAGATCGAGTTGGACTCCTGCACCTGCACCATGGCGACGCGGGCTTCGAACTGCTCGGAACGGTTACGCACGAAGTGCGGCCAGAACTCGCTGCCCGGGATCAGCTCGTGGAGGTTGGACATCATCTGGCAACCGTTGCACACACCCAGGGTGAAGCTGTCGTTGCGCTCGAAGAAACCTTGGAACGCGTCGCGGGCACGGCTGTTGAACAGCGCCGACTTGGCCCAGCCTTCACCGGCACCCAGTACATCGCCGTAGGAGAAACCACCGCAGGCCACCAGGCCCTTGAACTCATTGAGGTCAACGCGACCGGCGAGGATGTCGCTCATGTGCACGTCGATCGCATTGAAGCCGGCGCGGTCGAATGCAGCCGCCATTTCCACCTGGCCGTTGACTCCCTGCTCACGCAGCACGGCAACCTGTGGGCGGATGCCTTTCTTGATGTACGGCGCGGCGATGTCCTGGTTGACGTCGAAGCTGAGCTTGGTGCTCAGGCCCGGGTTGTCTTCTTCCAGGATCACGTCGAATTCCTGCTCGGCGCAGTCGGCGTTGTCACGCAGGCGTTGGATCTGGTAGCTGGTCTCGGCCCACTGGCGTTGCAGCAAGCGGCGCTGGCCGGCAAACACGGTGTCGCCGTTGAACGAGATGTTGATTTCACCGTTGTTGATCGGCTGGCCGATCACCGCCACGCAGTCGTCCAGGCCAGCGGCGCTGAATTGTGCGAGGACGTCCGGCGTGGCGTCCTGGCGCACCTGGATCACCGCGCCCAACTCTTCGTTGAAGAGGATGCCGTTGATTTCAGAGGCGTCCTCGGCAACGCTGTCGAGCACGATGTTCAGGCCGCAGTGACCGGCGAAGGCCATCTCGACCACGCTGGTCAGCAGACCACCGTCGGAACGGTCGTGGTAGGCCAGCAGGTGGCCGTCGGCGTTGAGGCCCTGGATCACGGCGAAGAAGGCTTTCAGGTCTTCGGCGTCATCCACGTCCGGCGCCTGTTTGCCGAGCTTGCCGTGGGTTTGCGCGAGGATCGAGGCGCCCATGCGGTTCTGGCCACGGCCCAGGTCGATCAGGATCAGGTCGGTGGTGCCCTTGTCCATGCGCAGTTGCGGGGTCAGGGTCTGGCGGATGTCGGTGACCGGCGCAAAGCCGGTGACGATCAGCGACAGCGGCGAGGTGACGCTCTTGTCCACGCCTTCATCGTTCCAACGGGTGGCCATGGACATGGAGTCCTTGCCCACCGGAATGGTGATGCCCAGCTCCGGGCACAGCTCCATGCCGACCGCTTTCACAGTGTCGTACAGACGCGCGTCTTCACCTGGGTGACCGGCAGCGGACATCCAGTTGGCCGACAATTTGATGTCGGACAGCTTGCCGATGCGCGACGCGGCGATGTTGGTGAGGGTTTCACCAATGGCCATGCGGCCCGACGCCGGGGCGTCCAGCAGGGCCAGCGGCGCACGCTCGCCCATGGCCATGGCTTCACCGGTGTAGACGTCGAAGCTGGTAGCGGTGACGGCAACGTCGGCCACCGGCACCTGCCATGGGCCGACCATCTGGTCACGGGCCACCAGGCCGGTGATGGTGCGGTCGCCGATGGTGATCAGGAAGCTTTTGCTCGCCACGGCCGGGTGGTGCAGCACACGTTCGATGCTGTCGGCCAGGTCCAGGGCGCTTGGGTCGAAATCATCGCCCAGCTCGGCTTCACGCACCGCCGAACGGTGCATGCGCGGGGCTTTGCCCAGCAGCACTTCGAGTGGCATGTCCACTGGGTTGTTGCCGAAGTGGCTGTCGGTCACCGTCAACTGCGGCTCGGCAGTGGCTTCGCCGACCACGGCAAACGGGCAACGCTCGCGTTCGCAGATGGCCTGGAAGCGCGCGAAGTCTTCAGGGCCGACCGCCAGTACGTAACGTTCCTGGGATTCGTTGCTCCAGATTTCGTGCGGGGCCATGCCCGGCTCGTCGTTTGGAATGTTGCGCAGTTCGAAACGGCCACCACGGTCACCATCGTTGACCAGTTCCGGGAAGGCGTTGGACAAACCACCGGCGCCGACGTCGTGGATGAAGCTGATCGGGTTCTTGTCACCCAACTGCCAGCAACGGTCGATGACTTCCTGGCAGCGACGTTCCATCTCTGGGTTTTCGCGCTGTACGGAAGCGAAGTCCAGGTCGGCCGAGCTGGTGCCGGTGGCCATGGAGGAAGCCGCGCCGCCGCCCAGGCCGATCAGCATCGCCGGGCCGCCGAGCACGATCAGCTTGGAGCCGACCAGGATCTCGCCTTTCTTGACGTGTTCTTCACGGATGTTGCCCATGCCGCCGGCCAACATGATCGGCTTGTGGTAACCGCGCACTTCATCACCATGAGGGGTGGTGATGGACTGTTCGAAGGTACGGAAGTAGCCGGTCAGCGCCGGGCGCCCGAATTCGTTGTTGAACGCGGCGCCGCCCAGCGGGCCTTCGATCATGATGTCGAGTGCGGTGACGATGCGCTCAGGCTTGCCGTACGGCACTTCCCACGGCTGCTCGAAGCCTGGGATCTGCAGGTTGGACACGGTGAAACCGGTGAGGCCGGCCTTTGGCTTGGCGCCACGGCCGGTGGCACCTTCGTCGCGGATCTCGCCGCCGGAACCGGTGGCCGCGCCCGGGAACGGGGCAATCGCGGTCGGGTGGTTGTGGGTCTCGACCTTCATCAGGATGTGCACCGGCTCCTGCACCGCGCCGTACTGGCGGGTTTCAGGGTCCGGGAAGAAGCGGCCGGCAACCGAGCCGACGATGACCGAGGCGTTGTCCTTATAAGCCGACAGAACGCCTTCGCTGTGCATCACGTAGGTGTTCTTGATCATGCCGAACAGGCTTTTTTCCTGGCTTTCGCCGTCGATGTCCCAACTGGCGTTGAAGATCTTGTGACGGCAGTGCTCGGAGTTGGCCTGGGCGAACATCATCAGTTCGATGTCGTGAGGGTTGCGCTTGAGACCGGTGAAGGCGTTGACCAGGTAGTCGATCTCGTCTTCGGCCAGGGCCAGGCCCAGCTCGGTGTTGGCCTTCTCCAGCGCAGCGCGGCCACCGCCCAGCACGTCAATCGCGGTCAGCGGCTTGGGCTCGGCGTGGCTGAACAGGCCGGCAGCTTGTTCCAACTGGCTGACGATGATCTGGGTCATGCGGTCGTGCAGGCTGCTGGCGATCAGCTCGGCCTCGGCGTCGCTGAACTGGCCGGCAACGTAGAAGGCAATACCGCGCTCCAGGCGCTGGATGCTCGCCAGGCCGCAGTTGCGGGCGATGTCGCTGGCCTTGCTCGACCAGGGCGAGATGGTGCCGAACCGTGGCAGAACCAGGAACAAGCGGCCGGTCGGCTCTTGAACGGGAACGCTTGGGCCGTACTTCAGAAGGCGTGCGAGCACTTGCTGTTCGTCGGCGGTCAAGACGCCGGTAACGTCGGCGAAGTGAGCAAATTCAGCATACAGGCCTGTAACCGCTGGAACCTTCTGGCTCAGTTGTTCAAGGAGTTTGCTGTGGCGAAAGGCAGAAAGGGCAGGAGCGCCGCGCAGGATCAACATCTTCGGGACAGCCTCGGGAAGGGGTGTGCTTTGAGGCCGTGCATTCTAGCGTAAACCATCGCCAACGGCACCCGAAACGGCACCGCTGGCGGCTGCCGAACGTCAGTTGGCACGGTTTGCACGCTATCGGGGCGTTATCCAAGGCATTCCGCGCAGTTATTTTAACCGTCACAATCGGGCGCCAAGCCACGTTTCTGCGGGTTGCAGCACAGTTTTGGCGGCGCTAGCAGACAAGTCCGCCGCTGTCGAGATATGGCGCCGTGGGCCGTTTGCGTATACTGCGCAGATGTTCTCCCCAACTGCTTTGCGCCCGCGATGCGCCAGATGGCTCATCGTCACCGGACTCTTCCTGATGCTCAGCGCCTGTGTTGATAAACCCAGCACGCTCGAGCGAATCAAGGAGGATGGCGTATTGCGGGTGATTACCCGAAACAGCCCGGCGACTTACTTCCAGGACCGCAACGGTGAAACCGGTTTCGAATACGAACTGGTCAAGCGTTTTGCCGATGACCTGGGCGTGAAGCTGGAAATCGAGACCGCCGACAACCTCGATGACCTGTTCGGCCAGTTGGGCAAACCCAACGGCCCGGTGCTCGCCGCCGCCGGCCTGGTCAGCAGCGAGCAGCGCCAGCAACAGGTGCGTTTCTCCCATCCTTACCTGGAAGTCACCCCGCAGATCATCTACCGCAACGGCCAGTCACGCCCGACGAACGCGGCGGACCTGGTGGGCAAGAAGATCATGGTGCTCAAGGGCAGCACCCACGCCGAACAGCTGGCGGCGCTTAAAAAGCAGAACCCGGCCATCGAATACGAAGAATCCGATGCCGTCGAGGTGGTCGACCTGCTGCGCATGGTGGACGAGGGGCAAATCGACCTGACCCTGGTGGACTCCAACGAAGTGGCGATGAACCAAGTGTACTTCCCCAACGTACGGGTGGCGTTCGACCTCGGCAATGCCAGCAACCAGAGCTGGGCCGTGGCGGCCGGCGACGACAACAGCCTGCTCAACGAGATCAACAGCTACCTGGACAAGGTGGAAAAGAACGGCACCCTGCAACGCCTTAAAGACCGCTATTACGGGCACGTCGATGTACTCGGCTATGTCGGCGCCTACACCTTCGCCCAGCATTTGCAGCAGCGGCTGCCCAAATACGAGAAACACTTTCGCGCCTACGCCAAGGAAGAAAAAGTCGATTGGCGCCTGCTTGCGGCTATCGGTTATCAGGAATCGCTGTGGCAACCGGCGGTCACCTCAAAGACCGGCGTGCGCGGCCTGATGATGCTGACCCAGAACACCGCCCAGGCCATGGGCGTGTCCAACCGCCTGGATGCCAGGCAAAGCATCATGGGCGGCGCCAAGTACCTGGCCAAGATCAAGGACGAGCTGGACGACAAGATCGCCGAGCCCGACCGCACCTGGTTCGCCCTCGCTGCTTATAACGTCGGCACCGGCCATCTGGACGACGCGCGCATCCTGGCGAAGAAGGAAGGCCTGAACCCGAACAAGTGGCTGGATGTGAAGAAGATGCTGCCGCGCCTGTCGCAGAAGCAGTGGTACAGCAAGACCCGCTACGGCTACGCCCGAGGCGGCGAGCCGGTGCACTTCGTGGCGAACATCCGGCGCTACTACGACATCCTGACCTGGGTGACCCAGCCCCAGCTGGAGGGTAACCAGGTGGTGGAAGGTAATCTGCATGTGCCGGGTGTGGACAAGACCAAACCGCCGGAAGACAACCCGAAGCTCTAGGTACCCGTGTGGGAGAGCGCTTTGTGTAAGCGGGCCGGTGATCGGGCCTTTGTAGTGAAGGGGCCTTTGTAGTGAAGGGGCTTTTGTGGTGAGCGGGCTTTTTGTGGTGAGCGGGCTTGCCCCGCGCTGGGCTGCGAAGCCGCCCCAAAACCAGGCGCTACGGTTTTCCTGAAAAATCGCGGCGGCCCTATTGGGGCCGCTTCGCAGCCCAGCGCGGGGCAAGCCCGCTCACCACAAAAAGCCTGCTCACCAGAGAGGCCCGCTCACCACACACGAACTGCAGCTCATTCAAATGGCTCAACGTTGATCGACGTCGTCTTATAAACCGGTGATCAGGTGCACAACACCGCCCGGCAACACCATCACCGCCGGCACACTCGCTGCTTTCAACGCCGCCTCATCCAATCGTCCCACATCCTGCAACTGCACCCTTACCCGCGTCAGCGCCACCCGCTGTTGCGACTTGAGGTTATCCGCACCCCCCAACGCACTCAGCACTTCGGGCGACAACAGATTCTGCGTCGGTGCCTCGACCGTCTCGGCGATCAAATCCGGGGTCAGGGCCTTCCAGAACGCCTGCTTCAATTTATCCAACATGCTCAGTTCTCCAGCACAACGGTGGCTGTTTGATAGTCGCGCAGGGCCTCGCGCACTTGGGCGGCTTCTTCCAGGCCCAGCACCTGGCGGGCGATGCTCTGGCAGTCGACCAGGTCCAACTCGCGCACGGTGGCCTTGATGGTCGGGATCAACGGCACGCTGACCGACAACTCATCGACCCCCAACCCGATCAACAACGGCACGGCCAGCGCTTCCGACGCCAACGCGCCGCAGACGCCCACCCATTTGCCGTGGGCATGAGCGGCCTTGACGGTGGTGGCAATCAGGCGCAATACCGCCGGGTGAAAGCTGTCGGCCTGGCTGGCCAGCCGTGGATGGTCACGGTCCATGGCCAGGGTGTATTGGGTCAGGTCGTTGGTGCCGATGGAGAAAAAATCCACATGGGGCGCAAACACGTCGGCCATCAAGGCGGCGGACGGCACTTCGATCATGATGCCCAGCTTCGGCAGCTCGACAAGCCCCAGCGCCAGCGCCTCTTCTTCAAGGATCTTGCGCGCCAGGTGCAGCTCCGACAACAGGCTGACCATCGGTAACATGATATGCAGCCGCGTCAGGCCGGCACTGGCGAGGATGGCGCGCAACTGCTCGCGCAGTAGCTGTGGACGCTCCAGGCACAGGCGAATCCCGCGCAAACCCAGGAATGGGTTGGTCTCCGCTTCCATCGGCACGTAGGCCAACGGTTTGTCGCCGCCCACGTCCAGGGTGCGCACCACCAGGTTGCGTTCAGTACCCAGGGCACGGGCGATGGCGCTGTAAGTGGTGGCCTGTTCCTCGGGGCTCGGCGCGCGGTTACGGTCGAGGTAGAGGAATTCCGAGCGCAGCAGGCCCACGCCTTCACCCCCTAGGGTCAGGGATTGCTCCACCTCCTGAAGCGAAGCGACGTTGGCCGTGACCTCGACGTGATGACCATCGCGGGTGATGGCGGGCAACGCAGCCTGCGCCACATCGCGCTGATGCCGCTGCACCTGTTGTTGGCGAGCCACTTCCAAGCGTTCGATTTCAGCCAGGTTCGGCGCCAGATGCAGCTCGCCTTTATCGGCATCCAGCAGCACCTGCTTGCCATTCGCCAGCGCCAAGACCTGCTCCGGCACCCCGCAGATCGCCGGCAAGCCCAAGGCACGGGCGAGGATCGCCACATGGCTGGTCGCCCCGCCGCCGACGGTGACAAACCCCAGCACCTTTTGGGGATCGAGGCTGGCGGTTTGCGAAGGCGTCAGTTGCTCGGCGACCAGGATCGCGCGGTCGGGCAGGTCCCAGGCGCGGTCTTGAATTCCGAGGATCAGCTTCAGCACACGCTGGCCGACATCCGCGAGGTCCGCCGCACGTTCGGCCAACAGGGCATTGCCCAGGTTCTGGAACAGCTGGGCAGTGGCGACCGTGGCGCTGTTCCAGGCAAATGCGGCGCTCTTGCCTTCGGCCAGTAGGCCGTGGGCTTGTTCCAGCAGCGTCGGGTCTTCGAGCAATTCCTGATGGGCGCGGAAAATCTCCGCCTGGGCACTGCCTGCCGCCTGGGTTTGCAGGGCTTGCAGCGCTTCGGTTGCAGCCAGCAAGCCACGGTCCAAAGCGCCGCGCTCGAACGCCTCGCCAGCGCCCTGTTCAGTCACCTTCAGCTCGGGCTCAGCAATCTGGACCACCTGGCCAAACGCCGATCCCGGCGATGCGCAAACGCCTCGCAGCAGCGTCGCCGACGATACCGGCACGGGCGCTTCAAGCTGTGCAGCCGGCGCCGCAATGGCCTCGCCGCAGCCTTCAAGCAACAGCGCGACCAAAGCTTGGATCGCCGCCTCGGCATCGTCACCGGCCGCACTCACTTGCAAGGTATCGCCCTGCACGGTTTGCAGTGCCATGATCGCCACCAGCGACTTGGCGTTGGCACTCTGGGTTTGCTTGTGCAGGTAAATGCTCGCGTTAAAACCTTTCGCGGCTTGTGCAAACACGGCGGCCGGGCGCGCGTGTAAACCGTTGGCGTTGGGTAAGGTCAACGGCTTTGAGAAGCGTGCATCGCCCTCCTCCTCATCGGCCTCCTCTACCCGGTTGCCGGGCGCTACCTGCAACACCGGCTGGCCCCGTTCCACCAGGCCGCTTGCCAACGGCGTGAACGGCTCGCCGCTGACCACCAGCATCAAGGTCAGCAAACTGCGTGCGTGGAGTGCCACATAGTCGGCATCGAATTCGATCAAGGCTTGCCCGGCTTCTACCCGCTGGCCTTCCTCGACCAGGCGGGTGAAGCCCTTGCCGGCCAGGCTCACGGTGTCCAGGCCGATATGCATCAGCACCTGCACGCCGTTGTCGTCGGTGACGCTGACCGCATGCCCACTGTCCTGGATATTGCTGATCACCCCGGCCAGGGGGGCGCACAGGGTCTGCGAGGTGGGATCGATGCACAGGCCGTCGCCGATCATGCGGCTGGCGAACACCGGGTCAGGCACCTTGTCCAGTGCCAGCAGCACGCCGGACAAGGGCGCCAGCAGTTCCAGGGGTTGAGTTGCGGTCATGACGTCACCTGCTGTTTTGTTCTGTAAAGATCCTTGGGTGGATGCCTATCCCATGGATGACTTATTTCCACCAGTATTCAACCTGCACGCCAACGTTCGACCCATGCCGCGCGGTGCCATAGGCGCCGGTGTCGGACAACGCCGAGCCCGCCGCCAGTTCATTCGCTGCACGCTTGGCCGCTTCGTTCCAGGTCGCATAGGTGTAGTACAAACGCACTTCCGGCCGCGCCCAGAAATCCGGGCCGTTGGGCGACCAGGTCGGGGCAAAGGTAAATTTGCTCAGCTTGCGCGTGCCGCCGGTGGCATCGACCTGATCATGCCCAAGCTCGGTGACCAACTTGAATTGTTCGCTGATCGCATACGCAGGGCGCACGCCGATGGACATCCAGGTCTGGTCCTGGCTGCCGGGGCGAATATCCTTCTGGTACACCGCCTCGATCTGCCCACCAAAACGCGGGGTCACCTGCCAGTCGAAGAACTCCACGGCGCGATAACTTTTGCTGCTGTTATCCAGGAAGGTATTGCCGGTGTAGCCCAGGCCGGTGCCGGGGCCTTCGCCGTACTGCAAAGCGAATTTGTTCTTGCCGCCCAGGAAGTTTTTTTGCACATGCTGCGCGGTGAGCGCCCAGCCGCTGTGGGTGTCGCGCCCGCCGGCCTTTTCGATATGGCTCAAGCCCAGCTCCAGCTCGCCGCCGGGGTTGGTCTTGAAGCCCGCGACGTTGAAGTCGTGACGGGTGGCGTATTCCTTCTGGTACAGGTTGTCCTTGCGCGAAATGGCGTAGCTGTACTTGAGGTCGCCGATCAGCACGTCCTCGATTCCGCCGCCGGTGGCGCTCTGGTTCCAGTAGTAGAAGTCGGAAATATGGATGTCATTGCGTTTGTAGTAACGCCGACCGGCCCACAGCGAACCGCCATTGAGGGCAGGCAGGTTCGACCACTGCGCATACATCTGCGGCATGCGCGCCGAGCCGTTGTCTTCGCCCTGGAATTTAAGGGCGCGGTCGTATTGGTTGTACAGCGACGCCATGGCGTCGACGCTGAGCACCGAGCCATCGTCGAGGGTCAGCAGGTCCTGACGCAGTTCCAGTTCGGCGTACTGCTCGCATTCGTTGCCCAGTCGATATTTGGTTTGCGCCCCCGGCAACTGGAAACATTGCTGCTTGCCACTGCCTGTCGACGTCCCCGCGCCGCTGCGCAAGTAACCGGCAAATTCCAGGGCCTGCGCGCCGAATGGCAGGCTCAGGCAGGATGCAACGAGGCCCAGCTTTATTGTTGTTTTCATGAATGCTCCTTCTATTTTTATTGTTTTATTACTGTCCTTGCACGACACGATTCCCTGTAGGAGCGAGCTTGCTCGCGAAGAACGCCAACGATTACGCAGCGATACTGGTTTAACGCGGCGCTCTCAGGTTTTTCGCGAGCAAGCTCGCTCCTACAGGGGGCGTATCAATCAATCAGGTGCAGCACGAACGATTCGTAGGGACGCAAGACGACCGTGGCCGAGCGTCGCGGGCAGTCGGGGTAGTTGCTGATCAGCAGGCGTTGCTCGGTCGCGGCCTCGATCACGTCGCCAGGCAGCTGGACCTCACAGGGCTGGCCGTAGAAGTTGTTCAGCACCAGCAGGCGCTCGCCGTGGCCTTCGCGCAGGTACGCCCAGACCTGCAAATGGTCTTGCAGCAGTTGGCGGTAAACCCCCTCTTGAATCAGCGGTTCGTGACGGCGCAGGGCGATCAGTGCGCGGTAGTGATGCAGCACGGAGTCGGGATCGTCGCGCTGGTGTTCAACGTTGATCTGCGCGGCATTCGCCGGGAGGCTGATCCAGGGCTCGCCGCTACTGAAACCCGCATTCGGCTGCGCGTTCCACTGCATCGGCGTACGGCCGTTGTCGCGGGACTTCTGCATGATCGCCGCCATACTCGCCGCTTCGGATTCACCGGCATCGCGCTTGAGGCGGAAGATGTTCAGGGTCTCCACATCGCGGTACTGATCGATGCTGTCGAAGCCCGGATTGGTCATGCCCAGTTCTTCGCCCTGGTACACGAACGGCGTGCCCTGGAGGAAGTGCAGCGCGGTGGCGAGCATCTTGGCCGAGACCACGCGATGCTCACCGTCGTCACCAAACCGCGAGACCACCCGGGGTTGATCGTGGTTACACCAGAACAGCGCGTTCCAGCCGCCACCGGCCTGCATGCCCAGTTGCCAGTCGGAGAGGATCTGCTTGAGTTGCAGGAAGTCGAAGTCAGCCTTCACCCACTTCTGCAGGTTCGGGTAATCGACTTTCAGGTGATGAAAGTTGAAGGTCATCGACAGCTCTTTCGACTCTGGCCGCGAGTAGCGAATGCAATGCTCAAGGCTGGTGGACGACATCTCGCCGACGTTGATCAGGTCATGGCCTTCAAAGACTTCGCGGTGCATCTCCTGCAGGTATTCATGCACGTTCGGGCCGTCGGTGTAGAAGCGGCGGCCGTCGCTGTTGTCTTCGGGGAAGTCGGCGGGCTTGGAGATCAGGTTGATCACGTCCAGGCGGAAACCGCCCACGCCCTTGTCGCGCCAGAAGCGCATCAACTTGAACACCTCGGTACGCACCTGGGGGTTGTCCCAATTGAGGTCGGCCTGGGTGTGGTCGAACAGGTGCAGGAAGTACTGGCCGGTTTGCGCCTCGTATTCCCAGGCCGAACCGCCGAACTTGGACTCCCAGTTGTTCGGCTGGTCCCGCCAGATGTAGAAGTCGCGGTAGGGGTTGTCGAGGCTGCTGCGCGCCTGCTGGAACCACTCATGCTCGATGGAGGTGTGGTTGACCACAATGTCGAGCATCAGCTTGATGCCACGCTTGGCCGCTTCGCTGATCAGCAGGTCGCAGTCGGCCATGGTCCCGTAGCTGGGGTCGATGGCGTAGTAGTCGCTGATGTCGTAGCCGTTGTCCCGTTGCGGCGAGCGCAGGAACGGGGTGATCCACAGGCAATCCACGCCCAGCCATTTGAGGTAGTCGAGTTTGTCCACGATGCCCAGCAGGTCACCGGTGGCGTTACCCGCGTGGCTGTGGAAGCTCTTGGGGTAGATCTGGTAGATCACCGAGTGTTGCCAGTCTTGCATGGTGGGTTCCTTCAGTAGAGTTTTGTGCTGGCCTCTCGGGCCTCGATGGCGATTGATCAGGCGACGCGATAACCCGGCCGAACAATCTTCATGCTCAACGCACAGGTCAGTACAAACGGCACGACCATCGCGATGACCATCCCGATCACAAACATCGCGATGGATTGCGGCACGATCGAGATAAACCCAGGTAAACCACCGACGCCGATGGCCGAGGCCTGCACCTTGTTCAGCGACAGGAAAATGCTGCCCAGCGCCGAGCCCACCAGGGCCGCGTAAAACGGAAACTTGAAGCGCAGGTTCACCCCGAACATCGCCGGTTCCGTGATGCCGAAGTACGCGGAAATCGCTGAGGTCGAGGCCATGCTTTTATCCCGCGCATTGCGGGTGGTGTAGAACACCGCGAGCGCGGCGCTGCCCTGGGCCAGGTTGGACATCACGATCATCGGCCAGATAAACGTGCCGCCCTGGGTGGAGATCAGTTGCAGGTCCACGGCGAGGAACATGTGGTGCATGCCGGTGATCACCAGCGGCGCGTACAGCAGCCCGAAAATCGCTCCGCCAACCATCGGCGCCAGGTCAAACAGGGTGACCACGCCTTCGGTGATCAGGATGCCGAGGTGACGGGTCACCGGGCCGATGATCGCCAACGCGAGCACGCCGGTGACGACGATGGTGGTGATTGGCACGACCAGCAATTGAATGGCGTTGGGCACACGAGCGCGCAGCCATTTCTCGATGACGCTCATGACATACGCCGCCATCAGGATCGGCAGGATCTGCCCCTGGTAGCCGACTTTCTCGATCTTGAACCAACCGAAAATATCGAAGTACGGCAGGCTCTGGCCGTCGAGCCCGGCGACCGCCTTGCCGTAGTTCCAGGCATTGAGCAGATCGGGATGCACCAGCATCAGGCCGAGCACGATGCCGAGGATTTCACTGCCGCCAAAGCGCTTGGCCGCCGACCAACCCACCAACGCCGGCAGGAACACGAACGAGGTGTTGGCCATCAGGTTGATCAGGCTCCACAGGCCATCCAGGTTCGGATACGCCTCCAGCAGCGTCTGGCCCTCGATGAACATGCCCTTGGCGCCCATCAGGTTGTTCACGCCCATCAGCAGGCCGGCGATGATCAACGCGGGCAGGATCGGCATGAACACATCGGAGAACACCCGTACCAGGCGCTGCATGGCGTTGGTCTTGTCGGCGCCCTTCTTCTTCACATCGGCGATGGTGGCGGCGGCGAGGCCGGTCTGTTCGCGCAGGGCGGCGTAGACCTTTTCCACTTCGCCGGGGCCGATCACCACCTGGAACAAACCGCCGGTGAAGAACGAGCCCTTGACCAGATCGACCTGGTTCAACGCGCTGTTGTTGACCAGGCTCGGATCCTTGAGCGCCAGGCGCAGGCGGGTCACGCAGTGGGCAGCTTGCTCAAGGTTGTCGCTGCCCCCGAGGTGCTCGAGGATCTCGCGGGCAATGTTGGAATAGTCGTGGCTCATGCTTGGTTTCCACTTTGATTTTTTTTATTGGGGGCAGTCATTGGCAGCACGCCGAAGGCAAAAGTACTCGTACAGACGAGTTAAAGCAACAACTCGTCTGTACGAGTTTGATTTTGTTTATTCCCTGCAGGACACCGCTGCGCTGCAAGCCGCAGAAATCCATGGGTCTAATGGACAAACTCCCGCTCTGCCTCTAAGGTTCCTGCCTTGAACGCCAACGCGGCACAGAGCCCTATCCATGAGCAAATACAACCAGATCTATACCGATCTGCTTGCCAGCATCACCACCGAACGCCTGCAACGCGGCACGCGCCTGCCCTCCGAAACCGAATTGATGGACAGCTACCAGGCCAGCCGAGGCACCGTGCGTCGCGCCATCGAGCAACTGCAGGAACGTGGGTTTGCGCAAAAGATCCACGGCAAGGGCACCTTCGTGCTCTCGCCCAACCCGATTGAGTTCCAACTCGGCGGCATCGTCAGCTTTCACGAAACCCACGCCGACCTGGGCGATGACGTACGCACCGAAGTGGTCGAATTCACCCAGCTCCCCCTGGAAGGCCCATTGTTGCAACACATCGAGGCCGAACCCGGCAGCCTCATCACACGCATCAAACGGGTACGGCGCATCGGCGGCAAACGGGTGATCCTCGACATCAACCACTTCGTCGCCGACCTGATCCCAGGCCTGGACCAGGCGATCGCCGAACAGTCGATCTACGCCTTCATCGAGCAGACCTTGCAACTGCAGATCAGCTACGCCCAGCGCACCATCGAAGCCCTGCCCCGCAGCAAGGACGACCAGACGCACCTGGACCTCGAAGGGCAAAGCCATGTGATCGTGGTGAGCAACCAGACGTTTTTGCAGGACGGGAGACAGTTCGAGTACACCGAGTCGCGGCATACGTTGGATAAGTTTTACTTCTCCGATATCGCCAGGCGCTAACTATCTACCCATCGCCCGTCTAAACGGCTTGGCATGCTCGGCTCTTCCCCCTTAAGGAGAGCAGCATGCCGCTTGCCGACACCTCCCCCGCCGCTCAGCAACAACTCAGGGCCCTGGCGCCCATCGTGCTGGATGCGTGCCCGAACATGCAGAGGATGGCCATCGAGGCCGCCCGCGAGATTCTCGCAAAACACGGTCTGGCGACCCTGGATCCCGATCACGTGCACTGGCACCGCTTCACCGGCGGTGTCGGTGACCCGGCGACGTTTACGGGCTGGAGCCACAACGAAAAACCCCAGGCGTCGATGACGCTGACGCAGCTGTTCATTCACCGCTTCGAGGTACATGACCAGGACAATGCCGACCTGCTCGACGGTGATGGTGGCTTTTATCGCGAGGGTGCCGAGGCGCGGTTATTCGATCAGCATAACGAAGTGCGGCTGTCCGCCAGCGCGGTGCTCAAGGACTTCTGGGCGATCAATTTCAGCGATCGCTACACCACGCGCATGGATGCATTCTGGAGCGCTCACTTCGATGATTTTCGCACCCTGGCCAAGGTCAACTGCCTGGCCGAGGCCCTGCAAGCACGACAGGCCGGGGATCTCACCACGTCGCAGTTGCAGACGGTGATTCGGGCCCTGGCCAGCAATCTGTGCTGGCCCCCAACCCTGTCCAACCTGCAGGCCAAGGCCACTTCAGCCGGCGGGCTGCGTGTGGCGGCGCTGGATATCGGTGGACATACCGCCACGGATATCCTGCGCATCGTCGACGGCGATGGGCGGCAAATCCTTTATGTACCGGGCGAGTCACAGGCCTTCCACTGTTTCGAGACCCCTGCCGACCTGCATTTCTGGCTGCTGAACCAGACCAGCCACCCGGATAACCGCGCCCGCTTCATGGCCCATTTCCCGCTGTCGGCGCAGATCCAGCAGGACGACACCGCTGCCGTGACGTGGAAACAGATGCTGCTCACCCCCGTGCTGATCTATCGCACCGCCCAGGCCCTGGCGGGTACCCTGCCGCCGGACTGGGTGGACAAGGGCCTGTCCCACCAACTCGACCAGTTGTTTGTCGACTGGGGCACCTGGGACCACCGCCTGATCAATCAAGCCGACCAGGCCATCGAGGACGATGCCTTTACCTGGCTGGCGCAATCGAGTCAGACGCGCATGCGCAATGACGCGGATTTTTCCCTGCGCAGCAATGGCGACCTGCGCAAGAAACTCTGGATCGGCTACCTGAACGCCTTTGGCAAAACCTTTGGCCCGATGGCCGTGGTCGGCTGGCCGGTGGCGTTGGTGGTCGTGGGAGCCAGTGCGGCAAATCTTGGCCTGAACATCGACCAGGCCATCAACGGCAAGACCCCGGCCGAACGCCACGCCGGGGAGCTGGGCGCGGTATTCAGTGCCATCGATACGCTGTTTAACCTGGCACTGTTGAAAGCCGACGGGGTCATGCCCGATATCGCCGAAGCGGCCGACACCCTCGCAGTGGAGCCCATTGAGTTGACGCCGCCCACAGCGCCCGCCAGCGCACCGCCGGTGCCTGAGCCTGCGGTACCTGCCACCTACCAGGCCAACCTGATACTGGAAGGAGAACACCTGGATACCGCCCCCGGAAAATTCCAGCAGGTCTATAGCCTGCGGACCTCCGACGGCATGCCTCAGCAAGCCATCCTGATGAACGATCAAGCCTATTACGTGCGCTACGAAGCCGACCCCAACGGTCGTGGGCATTGGGCGATTGTCGACCCGAACAACCCCCATGGCTTTTCCGGCGCGCTGCCGGTGCGCCTGAACGAACTCAACGAATGGGAACCTGTGCCCCACAGCAACGGCTTGAAAGGCGGCGGGGGAAACTCCAGCAAAAGCGCCCGGGGGCCGGCCCCCTCGCGGGTCCCGCCACCGCCACAAGCGATGACCACGCCACCCCACTCGCTGCGCAGGGTGACCAGCCCCTTCGATACCCCGCCATCCACCCGCCCGGAAGTGAAACGCTGGGCAATGGGCCTCACTGAAACCCATGTTCACAGCCGCTTCGGCCGTATTGACCGCTTCACCTACTACTTCGGCGAAACGCACCGCAAACTGCTGCAATCGGCGCAAGACTTCTACAAGGAACTGTCCTGGAGCCGCCTGCCACCTCGTCCGGACATCCCCGCCTTTGAACCGACAACGGCCTTCGAAGAAGTCCTCGAACGCCTGCCCGAAGACCTACCGGGCTACGTCATCGGCGAAACCCTGGACCGTATCAGCAGCACCCGCCTGCTGATCAACAACATGCCGCTCTTCGCGCGCAAGGGCGTGAAAACCCTGTATATGCGGCGCCTGCTCAACGACTTCGCCCAGGATGATCTGAACCACTACTTCCAGACCGGCAAGATGCCGGAGGACCTGGAAAGCTACCTTGGCAAGCTGGGCACCGATCCATCCGGGCAGTTCAATGAACTGGAACTGGTCAAGACCGCCAGGGCCAATGGCATACGCGTGCAGGCTATCGATTGCGCAGCCCATTACAAATACCCCACCCCTATCGCCGATCTTTCAGAGCAGGTGATGAGCAATTACCTCGCCCACCTCCTTATCCAAGCCGACATAGCGCTGAACGGCGGCGGTAAATGGCTGGTACTGACCGGGGCCAGAAACATCAATACCTTTAATGGATTCGCCGGTCTCAGTGAACTGGAAGGAGGTATCGGGCTGCGTATAGAAGAGGTCTTTCCGGGGCAAGGCAACGAGGTGCGTATCGACCCCGGCATCGCCATTGATCGCGACAACGCCCCCAGTCATGAAAGCGTCGGCGACAGCTTCGACACCTTGAATGCCGACCTACGCGTACAAGTGGAAGCCCCACCGGTGCACAGGACGCTGGAGCAACAGCAGCGACTGCTGTTTCGCAAGGGCATGTACCTGATCGACAAAAACCAGGGCAACTACACCCTGCGGCACCACAGCAGAGACAGGGGCATCGTTGCGACCCCCATCAATCGACTGGCCGACGGCAGCTTTTACATCGACCGCCCGGCCTGGGCAGGCGTGCATGACATACGGTTCCCCACGCTGGAACAGCTGTCCAGCGCCCTTACCAATATGGGCATGAGCCTGCAAAGTCGGCTTCCAGCCTGACAGGCAATAAAAAACCTGGCCGAGGCCAGGTTTTTTACTCACTCAACGCAGGCCATTCAGGCTCGCCTTGCTTATTCCCACTCAATCGTCGCCGGCGGCTTGCTCGACACGTCATAAGTAACGCGCGAAATACCTTCGATCTCATTGATGATACGGCCGCTGACGGTTTCCAGCAGTTCGTACGGCAGGTGTGCCCAACGGGCGGTCATGAAGTCGATGGTTTCCACGGCACGCAGGGCCACGACCCAGGCGTAACGACGGCCATCGCCTACAACGCCTACGGACTTAACCGGCTGGAACACCACGAACGCCTGGCTGACCTTGTGGTACCAGTCGGCCTTGCGCAGTTCTTCGATGAAGATGTGGTCGGCACGGCGCAGCAGGTCGGCGTATTCCTTTTTCACTTCACCGAGGATGCGCACGCCCAGGCCCGGGCCGGGGAATGGGTGGCGGTAGACCATGTCGTACGGCAGGCCCAGTTCCAGGCCAAGACGGCGGACTTCGTCCTTGAACAGTTCGCGCAGCGGTTCTACCAGCTTGAGGTTCATTTCCTCAGGCAGGCCACCCACGTTGTGGTGGGACTTGATCACGTGGGCCTTGCCGCTCTTGGCACCGGCCGACTCGATCACGTCGGGGTAGATGGTGCCCTGGGCGAGGTACTTGATGTTGTCCAGCTTGTTGGACTGGGCATCGAATACGTCGATGAAAGTGCGGCCGATGATCTTGCGCTTCTTCTCCGGGTCGGATTCGCCGGCCAGGTTGTTCAAGAACTGCTCTTCGGCGTTGGCGCGGATCACCTTGACGCCCATGTTCTCGGCGAACATGGCCATTACCTGCTCGCCTTCGTGCAGGCGCAGCAGGCCGTTGTCGACGAACACGCAGGTCAGTTGGTCGCCGATGGCCTTGTGCAGCAGCGCAGCGACCACGGAGGAGTCAACGCCGCCGGACAGGCCGAGCAGCACGTTGTCGGTGCCGACCTGGGCGCGTACGTTGGCGATCGCGTCTTCAGCGATTTTCGACGGGGTCCACAGGGCTTCACACTCGCAGATGTCGAGGATGAAGCGCGACAGGATGCGCCCGCCTTGCTTGGTGTGGGTCACTTCCGGGTGGAACTGCACGCCGTAGTAACGACGCTCGTCGCTGAACATGCCGGCGATCGGGCAGCTCGGGGTGCTGGCCAGGATGTGGAAGTCTTCCGGCATCCTGGTGACCTTATCACCGTGGCTCATCCATACGTCGAGGCCGAACAGGCCATCGGCGTCGATGTGGTCTTCGATGCCGTCCAGCAGGCGGCTCTTGCCGACCACGTCGACACGGGCATAACCGAATTCACGCAGCTCGGAACCTTCAACCTTGCCGCCCAGTTGCTCGGCCATGGTCTGCATGCCGTAGCAAATTCCGAAGACCGGCACGCCCAGGTCGAACACGGCTTGCGGGCAACGCGGGCTGTTGGCTTCGTGCACGGACTCGGGGCCACCGGCGAGGATGACGCCTTTCGGTGCGAATTCGCGAATCGCTTCGTCATCCATGTCGAACGGGTGCAATTCGCAGTACACGCCGATTTCACGCACGCGGCGGGCGATCAGTTGGGTGTACTGGGAACCGAAGTCGAGGATCAGGATGCGGTGGGCGTGAATGTCGAGGGCCATGAAGTCAGTCTCGTCTAATGAATCAGAAACAACTCGGGGCTGAAAGAACAGCCCCGGTTACTTAACGTTTTGCTGGAAGCCTCAACCTACGCGGTAGTTAGGCGCTTCCTTGGTGATCTGCACGTCGTGGACATGGGATTCAGCCATGCCTGCGCCGGTGATCCGCACGAACTCTGGCTTGGTGCGCATTTCTTCGATGTCGGCGCTGCCGGTGTAGCCCATCGAGGAACGCAGGCCGCCCATCAGTTGATGGATGATGGCGCTCAAGGTGCCCTTGTACGGCACACGGCCTTCGATGCCTTCCGGCACGAGCTTCTCGGCGCCTGCCGAGGAGTCCTGGAAGTAACGGTCGGAAGAGCCTTGCGCCTGGGACATGGCGCCCAGCGAACCCATGCCGCGGTAAGCCTTGTAGGAACGGCCCTGGAACAGTTCGATCTCGCCCGGCGCTTCTTCGGTACCGGCGAACATCGAGCCCATCATTACGCAGGAAGCACCGGCAACGATGGCCTTGGACAGGTCACCGGAGAAACGAATGCCGCCGTCGGCGATCAACGGTACGCCAGTGCCTTCAAGGGCAGCGGCGACGTTGGCGATGGCGCTGATTTGCGGCACGCCCACACCGGCAACGATACGCGTGGTGCAGATCGAGCCAGGGCCGATACCGACCTTGACCGCATCGGCACCGGCTTCGGCCAGGGCCTTGGCGGCCGCGCCGGTGGCAATATTGCCGCCGATCACCTGCACCTCAGGAAAGTTCTGCTTGACCCAGCGAACGCGGTCGATCACGCCTTTGGAGTGACCGTGGGCAGTGTCGACCACTACCACGTCAACGCCGGCAGCCACCAGGGCCGCCACGCGGTCGCCAGTGTCTTTGCCGGTACCGACCGCAGCGCCGACGCGCAGACGACCTTGGTCATCCTTGCTGGCCAGCGGGTAAGCTTTGGCTTTTTCGATGTCATTGACGGTCATCATCCCTTTGAGGGCGAATTTGTCGTCGACGATCAGCACGCGCTCGATGCGGTGCTTGTGCAGCAGTTCGCGCACGTCGTTCTTGTCGGCGCCTTCCTTGACAGTCACGAGGCGCTCTTTAGGCGTCATCACTTCGCGGACGGTGACTTCAAGACGGTTCTCGAAACGCACGTCACGGGAAGTGACGATGCCGACCAGGTCGCCATCGTGCAGTACCGGAACGCCGGAGATGTTGTGCAGGCGAGTCAGGTCGAACAGGTCACGCACGGTAGCGTCGGCTTCGATGGTGATCGGATCCTTCACCACACCGGCTTCGTAACGCTTGACCTTGCGCACTTCGGCAGCTTGCTGCTCGATGGTCATGTTCTTGTGGATGATGCCGATGCCGCCTTCCTGAGCCATGGCGATTGCCAAACGGGCTTCGGTGACGGTGTCCATGGCAGCGGAAACCAGGGGAATATTCAGCTCGATGCCACGGGTTAGGCGGGTCTTGAGACTGACTTCGTTAGGAAGCACCTCGGAATAACCGGGCACTAGGAGAATGTCGTCGAATGTCAGAGCTTCTTGGCTGATACGCAGCATCGCGGGGGCTCCCGAGCGGGAAAATGGAAGCGCGCCATTATACTCAGACACCCCCCAGGTCTCAATGTAAAACTCTGACATATTTGGGAATAGTGATAGAAGGACTACAGCTCGACTTTGACCCAGCTGATCTTCTGGTCCAGCCAATCGGCGAATTCGTCGATAAAGCTCTGCTTGAACCCCGCCTCCGCCCAGTTGTTGAAGATGAACCCCAGGTTGGAAAACCCGCACGCCTGCAGGAACAGAAAACCGTTGATGTCATCTTCATGCCCACACAGCGGGCAGGTGAAGTTGTCGGTGTGGCCGGGCATCCAGTCTTCCAGGCTTTCGAACAGCGCCTCGCCGACTTCCTTGAGGCATTCCGGGCAGCCGGCCTCCTCGAGAAAGCCCTTGGCCGGGGTATAGATGCAGCGCTTGTAGATGATCTCCAGGCCGTTGACCGGCTCGTTGAACGGCAGCGCCTCGGGGTGCAGCACCACGGCGCGGGCGCCGTCGGCCAGGGCATAGGCCATGCGGTTGCCGGTGCGGCCACAGGTGGTCAGTTCTTCCTTGATGATGTTCTTGCGCACCAGCCACCGCACGATCGCCCGGGCGCGGGGTTCGTGGACGGGCAAGGTGGAGATTTTCGGGACAAGGATGCTTTGGGAATTCATGGGAGACCTGCGGCGTGGCTTCTGGCCTCATCGCGGACAAGCCCGCGATGAGGCCCGGGAGGACGGCAGCTTAATCCCTGAAGAAATCAGGTCAAGTGCTCAAGTACCGCCCAATCAACGCAATGCCACTGGCCAGCACCAACCACGTCACCAGCCGGACGAAGGCCTCACGGGACATGCGCATGGTCAGCCTGCGCCCACACCACAGCCCCAGGGCCATCGCCGGCAGCAGGCACAGCGCCAGCATCAGCAGCGGCCAATCAGCATACACCCCGGCGATCAGGAACAGGCTCAGGCGCACCACCGTGCTGCAACTGATCAGCGCGCTTTGGGTGGCGCGCGCCGCGTCCTTGGGCAAGCGGCTGTTGAGGTAGATTGCATATAAAAAGCCACCACTGCCGAACAACGCACCGAACAACCCGCCTACGGTGCCCATGGGGATCGACCAGCCAGCGGCCAGCTGCGTTGGCCGGGTTTTCACCGCCAGGCTGTAGATCGCATAGGCGCTGATAAACAGCCCCATCAGCAGCAGCAACAGGTCCGAATGCAGGTTGAGCAGAAACACCACGCCCAGGGTGCAGCCAATCGCCATGCACGGCAGCAATCGCAGCAGCTCCGGCTTGTTCACGTCCCGGCGCGTTTGCAGCAGGCCGCCGAAGGCCGCGACGAAATCCAGCAGCACCAGCAGCGGGATGATCTTCGACAGCGGCATAAACACAATCAGGATCGGCCCCGCCACCAGCGCCGTGCCAAAACCGGCGATGCCGAACACGATATAGGCCACCACCACGCCCAGGCCGATCACCAGCCAATCCATACCACCAAACGACCACTGACTCATCAGCTCAACCGGGCTCATGGGTAATTCCTTATTGGAGATGACCATCACTTTAGCCATCGGTAAGGGATGCGACTAATATCTTCAAAGCCCTCCACCCATCTCGAAAAGGCATGACGTGTGATCTCCACCCGCCAACTGCGTTACTTCGTCGAAATCGCCGACAGCGGCAGCTTCAGTGCCGCCGCCGAACGTTTGTTCGTGGCGCAATCGGCCCTGAGCCGGCAGATCAAGGAGCTGGAAAACCAACTGCGAACCCCGCTGTTCGAACGCACCGCGCGCCAGCCGCGGCTGACTGCCGCCGGTGAAGCCTTCTATCCACGGGCGCGCAACCTGCTGGGCGAATTGCTCAAGGCCAGCCAGATGGCGACCCAAGTGGGCAACGGCGAATTGGGCACACTGCGCCTCAGCCATTCGAGCACCGTGCCGATGAGCGGGCCTTTACTGCAAGGCATCGGCACCTGGCTGGAGCGCTGCCCTGGGGTGTCGATGGATATCGGCAAACTGTCCTCCGAAGCGCAGCTGGAAGAAATCGCCGACGGTCGCCTGGAAGTCGGGGTGCTGCGTTTACCCGTGCTGCGCCAGCGCGAAGGTGTACGGGTCATGCCTTTATACAGCGAACCCCTGCTGCTGGCCGTGCCTGCGAGTCATGCGCTGGCACGCAGCCAGGCGCCCATCGAACTGGAGCAACTGAAAGACCAGGCGTTTATCTCGATCCCCCATCCCCAGCGTGGCGGCCTGAGTTATCTGTCGGCCGAACTGTGCATGCGTGCGGGATTTTTCCCCAAGGCCGCGCGAGTGATGTCACGCAAAACCACCCAGTTGCAGTTGATCCAGGCCGGTTTCGGTATAGCCTTGCTGCCAAAGTCCATGCAGGACATCGCCCCCGCCAACGTGCACTTTTTGCCCCTGGCCGACCCGGACTGCCTGAGCACCGTCGCCCTGGCCTGCCAGCAGTCACCGAGCGCGTTGGTGGAGCAGTTCTGTCAAACCCTGCACGAATGCCTATAAACTGCCGTCCATGATTAAAGATCCCTTTGCCCGCTTGGGCCTGGACCGCGAAGTCCTGACTGTCAGCCAGCTCAACGGCCGCGCGCGGGTGTTGCTGGAAGACGTGTTCACCAATATCTGGGTCGAAGGCGAGATCTCCAACCTCGCCCGCCCGGCCTCCGGCCATGTGTACTTCACCCTCAAGGACAGTGGCGCCCAGGTGCGTTGTGCGCTGTTTCGCAATAACGCCGCGCGGGTCCGCCAGGCGTTGAAGGATGGCCTGGCGGTGAAGGTACGCGGCAAGGTCTCGCTGTTCGAGGGCCGTGGCGACTACCAGTTGATCCTCGATACCGTCGAACCCGCCGGGGATGGCGCGCTGCGCCTGGCCTTCGATGCCCTGAAGGAAAAACTCAGCGCCGAGGGCCTGTTCAGTGCCGAACGCAAGGTGCCGCTGCCCGCGCACCCGCGCCGCATCGGCATTATCAGTTCGCCCACCGGTGCGGTGATCCGCGACATCATCAGCGTGTTCCGTCGTCGCGCGCCCCAGGTGCAATTGACGTTGATCCCCACCGCCGTACAAGGCCGCGAAGCGATCCCGCAGATTGTGCGCGCGCTGAAGCTGGCGGATGCCCGTGGCTTTGACGCGCTGATCCTGGCCCGTGGCGGCGGTTCGCTGGAAGACCTCTGGTGCTTCAACGAAGAAGCCGTGGCGCGGGCAGTGGATGCTTGCGTGACGCCAATCGTCAGTGCCGTCGGCCATGAAACCGATGTGTCCATCAGCGATTTCGTTGCCGACGTACGCGCGCCTACACCTTCGGCGGCCGCTGAGTTGCTGGCCCCCGACGCCGGCAACCTGGTGCGCCAGGTCGAAAGCCTGCACCGCCGCTTGGTGATGCTGATGCGCAATCGCCTGACCCACGACCGCCTGCGCCTGGAAGGCATGGCCCGGCGCCTGCGGCACCCCGGCGAACGTCTGCGCCAGCAGGCCCAGCGCCTGGATGAGCTGGATATGCGCCTGCGCCGCGCCTTCGAGCGCAGCCTCAATACCCGCCGCGAACGCCTGATCCGCCTGGAAACCCGCCTCGCCGGCCAGCATCCGGGGCGCCAGTTGGCCCTGCTGCGCCAGCGCCTGGACAGCCTTGCCGAACGCCTGCCCCGCGCCATGCGCGAAGGCCTCAAGGCGCGTCGCCTGCAACTGCAAAGCCAGGTGCAGACGTTGCACGTAGTCAGCCCGCTGGCAACCTTGGGCCGTGGCTACAGCATTTTGCTCGACGAGCGTGGCCAGGCCATCCGCAACGCCGCGCAGACCCACACCGGCCAGCGCCTCACCGCGCGCCTCGGTGAAGGCCAATTGCAGGTGCGAGTGGAAGATAACCACCTGACCCCCGTCACCCTTTCGTTATTGGATTGATTGATGCCACGTTTCTTTAGTGTGTTGTTGCTGCTATGCCTCGCCGTTAACGCTCATGCCGACAGCTATATCAGCCGTACCTTGAACAAGCCGGTGCCCGGCGGCGTTGCGGTGGTTGAACTCGGCCCTTCGGCTACCGCGCCGAAAGCCACGTACCAGGGCAAACCCGTGCTGGTGGTGAAGGAGCAGGACAACTGGCTGGCGATTGTCGGCATCCCGCTGACGGTCAAACCGGGCAACGAGCGCATCAGCAGCGGCGGGCGCAGCCTGCCGTTTATCGTCGGCTACAAGAAATACCCGGAACAGCGCATCACCCTGAAGAACAAAAGCCAGGTCAACCCCGACCCGGCGCAGCTCAAGCGCATCGAGGGCGAGTTGGCCGTGCAGCTCAAGGCCTATCGCAGTTTCAGCCCGAACCTGCCGAGCAACCTGGTGCTGGACAAACCGGTGAACGGGCCGCTGTCGAGCAAGTTTGGCGTACGCCGTTTCTTCAACGATGAAGAGCGCAATCCTCATTCGGGCCTGGACTTTGCCGTGCCGGCCGGTACACCGATCAAGACGCCGGCGAACGGTAAGGTGATTCTGACCGGCAACTACTTCTTCAATGGCAATACCGTGTTTGTCGACCACGGCCAGGGCTTTATCAGCATGTTCTGCCATATGTCGAAGATCGATGTAAAAGTCGGCGATCAACTGGTGCGCGGTACGGTGGTGGGCAAGGTCGGCTCGACGGGCCGTGCGACCGGGCCGCATATGCATTGGAATATCAGCCTCAATGACGCACGGGTCGATCCTGCGATATTTATCGGCGCCTTCCAGCCCTGATACGCGGCAGCGCATTCAGCCCGGTCTGGACGTTCAAACCCCACGTATAGACCGGTCACTGACGACCGCCCTCTTTCAACAACCATGGCGCCGATCTCGACACAGTGCGTCGCCATTCCCGCCTATTTTCGAAGGAACCGTCATCGCTTGACTTGCCACCCACACATCGAGTCCCAGGGAGGACAATTCGCTCACAAGGACACATAAAGCAAGTCTTGTGGAGTTTCCTTAATGCATATCTCTGACTTCAAGCCCGCGCAACCCCAAACCGTTATTCCACCTTCTCGCCCTGCATCATCTACGCCAACAGTCCAGAACGACAGCCCAGGCCCACAACCCGCCCCCGCCAGGTCTCGTTCGTCCATACGGGGACTCGCCAGCCTCTCCGCCCCTTACTCATCGGGCATAAACCCCGCCACTGCCATCCGCAGCCCTCTCTCGAATCACTTCAAGATCGGCGATCTGCAGCTACTGAATGAACAGTACTCCAGCCTCATGGACGAGATGGCCTCAGAGCAACGCCAGCGTCCTGATTTCAAAAACTTTTTGCAGACACGGCTGGCACAGGCGTTTCCTCAACTGAATCCCCTCGACCCGGACAAGGTTTCGTTCAATAGCTATACGTCAAACAACGGCGTAGAACAGTTGAAATCCTCCGAGCCGATAATGACTGCCTTGAGCCGTGCGATTCGGGAAATCTATGCCAACCCGAGCAAACAGCTATTCGAGACACCGGGGGTCAGGACCGAATTTGTGACCCGGCCAGCGCCCGATGAGGCAGTCAATGTCCTCCAGCCCACCGCCTCGCTGCACACCATCGCCAGGAGCATTGCCACCGAGTACGCTCAGACGCTTCGGGAATACTGGACCACGCCCCAGCTTTCAGCGAACTCGCCCTCGCCACAGGACCAACTGTTATGGGTCCACAAACAGCAACTGTCGACCTTGGCAGCCATCCGCAAGATGGACGGCACGCTGAGCCCGGCCAGTAAAGAGTTGATCGACAACGCGCTGCGCTACCCGTCTCTAGAGGAACGGGAAAGTAAACTGCCTGACGGATCAAGGCCCGGTGTGTACCCCATCACCATTGATGACGGCACAGTACAGGGTGCAGCCTTCGCCGGTGCGTTCATGATCACCAGCAAGGATGGCTCTTCAGCGTCCACCCCGACCTGGCCTGCCACCGGTCGGGAGATTAAGCTCAACGACCAGAATGGCCCCGTGGTGCTCTATACCCCCAGCGAAGGTTTCGAGGAATTCGCAACCCCGGCACTGTTACGCGAAGCATTGGCGCAACGGCTCGACAGCGGCGGGCCGGCCGCCGAGCTGTTGAGGCAAAGCCTGCCGCTTTCGCTGCAAAACCGCGCGTCGCCGCCTACGGGGGATGACTTGATGCTAGGCGTGGCACCCCTGGCCGGGGATGTGCAGGCAGAGGGGATAAATTTGCTGCTCCAGCGCCAGGGCGCGGAAGTCGATGCGTTGATGGCCAGGACATTCACCCCGCAGCGGCCATCAAGCCCCACATCAACGCTGGGGCCGACGCTCATGACGGCCCTGGATGATGCCGCTGACTGGTCGGCACAAGTCGACGGCAGCAACGCCATGCTTGCGCGTAACGAGAAATTGGCCGAGAAAGGCCAGCCGGGCTGGTTGAAAAACCTCAGCCCCGCTCAAGAATTGCTCTACAGCCACTTGGAAGGGAAAGCGACAAAGAGCGCTGAACAACTCGCCCCCCTGCTGGAAAACATTCCGTCCTTATCCAGCTTTGCCACGTCGCAAATGAATGAGGCGCTGAAACAGGCTTACCCCCAGGCCAATGTGGACGCCGATCAACTGATGGTTAAAGTAGTCACCAAGACGCGTTTCCACCTCGGTCGCTCCGGCATTCCACAACCCCCCTCCACTACCATCACCTATCTGTCACTGTCCGACCTGGCCCTGAAAAACCCAAGCCACTGGGAAATGGGCGAAAGCCACAAGCACACCGAAACCACCATGACCCTGGCGCTGCAAGACACCAAGGGCTCACCGGTTCCAGATGATCAGAGGCGGCCGATCACCCTCGATACACAACAACTCAAGCACCTGGTCTACACCGCAGATGTGGGTGGCGAATACACCAAGCTGCTGGAGACGCGCATGGCGCCGGATGCCGCATCGGGGCCGGCTGCTGATTTACACAAGGCGTGGAAAGCCAGCAATGCCGACTTGATGGTGAAAGAAGCCTTCCTGGCACAACTCAACCCCGGTGGGTTCCAAGCCGATGCCAGCACCGACAAGACCTTGAAGCGGGGCGTACAGTGGATCAACGCGGTTCTGGATCATCCGGATCCGGCCCAGCGTGCGAAGGTGGATGGACAAACGATTGTTGCCAACACCCTGCTCCAGCTGGGCCTACCGGTTCGCGGCGTGATGGTCATCGGCAATCAAACCGACGCTTCTGTGGTGCTCTACAGCCCCGGAGCCCCCGACGGACTGGCGTTCAGGGAACTGCCCAACCTGGACGCATTGACGACGCTGCTGGAGAAGAAAGAATGGCAGGCCTATACCCAGAGCAGAAAATCGCCAACGGAAAAGGACGATTTTCAGCAATCCGTGGACGCTGCGCGCCGAGTCGTCACCAGTGGGGGCACCGACCTTCTTGCAGCCGCCGAGGTTCTTGACAAAGGAAGAAAACGCCTCGCTGGTTCCATAACCCTAAAGCCGATGGAAACAGACATCCACGATGAATTGTTCACTCAACAGACGCGCTTGCTAATCGATAAAGCCGACTTCCAGTCAACCAGCAGCGCAGAAGTGAACGCCGAATCGACGCGTAACAAGATCATGTTTGGCGTGGAGGTGGGCAGCCTGTTTCTGGACTTCATACCAGTCATCGGCAAGGGCATTTCTACCGGGGTAAAGGTGGGCAGTCGGCTCGGCCGAGCGGCACTGAAAACCATCCAGGGCAATGCCCGGCACTTGCCAGGTGGACTGCTCACACGCGGCGGCCGGGTCAACCTTTTCGCCGACTTCACCGCGCTTGCATCAGGCCTGCCCCATGTGCCGAGCACGCCTTTGCGTCCGGTGTTTCGCGCGGCGGGAACGCCCGTCCCCGCCGCTCCCGTCGCAAGGTCGCTGCTCACCCAGGGAACGCCCCCGCCCGGCGCGCCTGTCCCGCCTGCCGTCCCTTCGACCAGCGCGGGCATCAGGGCGTCCCAGGCAATCCCCAGCCCCGTCGCGCAATCCGTTACGCCACCGCGAGACCTGAGCGCCTATTCCGTCCCTGAAGACACGCTTAGAGGCGTCAGACCAGACGCCAATGGCATTTATCAAGTGGGAGAAAACTGTTACATCCGCTATACCGACAGCACCGGAATCAACCGCCCCTACCAGATTTATTCTGTGTTCAACGCCAGGCATGGGCGGGTCAGTATTATCGATCCCAAAGTGCCGTCGGATGCCCCCAGCATCTACAAGAATGTGGCGTTCATGGAATCAACCGGGACAGGGGAATGGCGCCTGAGTGAGTTGCCCGGCGCCAAGAGGCACAGAGGACGAACTTCACCACCGGGCGACGAATATATGGATCGCGTGCTCAGTGGCCAAGCGGCCAGAGACTTCGACGGGAACGCGGCCACCACCGGGCAACTGAGGCGTTGGTTCAGGCGTGACGTGCAGGACTTCTTTGCCCGCATGAGTGCGGGGCAACTGCCGGCACGGCCTGCCATTCCAGCCATCCCTGACAATGCGACGTCGGCCCAACTGATTAAATCGACCTTGGCGCCAGCCGATGTAAATGGCCTGGTCATAGGCGAACTTCACGACGAGCCAGGGGGCTACAAGTTCATCATTGAAAACATGGCGAACTTAAAAGCAAACGGAGTCACAACGATTTATCTCGAAAATGCCCCGTACTTCGAGGGCTCTCCAGTGTTCGGCGCCGGCGCCTATCAACCTCAGGATGCGAGATATGCCTATCCCCGCCCTTACGATTACTCAACCTATGCACCAAACAGTCCGACCCCGTATGACCTCATTCAGGAAGCCGACAAACACGGCATTAAGGTCATAGGGCTCGAGCATCCTTACCTCACAGCCCATAGCGATAACTTCGCGGCCAGGGCTGGTAACCAAGGCTACGTCCAAGAGCGCTTGTCAGACTTCAATTACTACGCGACAAAAATCATTGGGAAGACACCACCGGGGGAGAAATGGGTGGCGTTGGTTGGCAACGTGCACATGAATACGGCCGCCGGTGTTCCAGGGGTTGCCGAGTTGAACAAAGGGGTCGGAATCTCGATTATCGAGGCTCCCCAGGGCGCAAAAAGCTTGGCGATCCCCCCAGCCGCGAAAGACACTACCTCCCCAAGTTTCGCCGATTTACAACCGGATATTGAATTCAAGCAAAACGTTGATGATCTACGACTACCGTAGCAGGCAACCCAGGATGCCGTACCGGCGCTAACGTCGCCGTACGGCAACCACCCATTGCGCACCCACGAAGATGAGCAAAATAAAAACCACAAAAAGCCAAAAAACAAACAATAAAAAACTACAAAAATGCGAAACCGTAGATTTTCTATCAATTTTTCTTGAGCGCTTGCCATCTCCTATCCCCCGCGGGTAGGGTTAAATCCATGAAAACCTCTCACACCCTCATCCAGCTTCGCCAGCACCGCAGCCTGTGCCTCGTCAGCGCACGACTGCCAGGCTGAATCGATCTGCCTCGTCTTTACGTTTTATCCCTAAAAACAGTTCTACGGCAGGCCGCCTTTTCTCGGCCCCTACAACAAAGGATTTCCCGATGAGCATGCTCAAAGACCCGTCTTCGAAGTACCGCGCGTTTCCGACCATCGATATCCCGGACCGCACCTGGCCTTCCAAAACCATCACCACCGCGCCGATCTGGTGCAGTTCCGACCTGCGTGATGGCAACCAGTCGCTGATCGAGCCGATGGACGCGGTGAAAAAGCTGCGCTTCTGGAAGACCCTGGTCGCGGTCGGCGTGAAGGAAATCGAGGCGTCGTTCCCTGCCGCATCGCAAACCGACTTCGACTTCGTGCGTACCCTGATCGAAGACAACCACATCCCCGAGGACACCACCATCCAGGTGCTGACCCAGGGCCGTGAAGACTTGATCGCACGCACCTTCGAATCCCTGCGCGGCGCCAAAAAGGCCATCGTGCACCTGTACAACGCCACATCGCCGTCGTTCCGCCGCATCGTGTTCAACCAGGACAAGGACGGCATCAAGGCCATCGCGGTCAACGCGGCCAAGCTGTTCGTCAAGTACGCCGCCCAGCAGCCGGAAACCCAGTGGACCTTCGAGTACTCGCCGGAGACTTTCAGCGCTACCGAACTGGAGTTCGCCAAGGAAGTCTGCGATGCCGTGATCGAGGTCTGGAACCCGACGCCTGAGCACAAGATGATCCTCAACCTGCCAGCCACCGTCGAGTGCGCGACGCCGAACATCTATGCCGACCAGATCGAGTGGTTCGGTCGCCATATCAACCGTCGCGACAGCGTGATCATCAGCCTGCACACCCACAACGACCGCGGCACCGGCGTAGCCGCCACCGAGCTGGGCCTGATGGCCGGTGCGGACCGTGTCGAGGGTTGCCTGTTCGGTAACGGCGAGCGTACCGGTAACGTCGACCTCGTCACCGTGGCCTTGAACATGTACACCCAGGGCCTCGACCCGCAGCTGGACTTCTCCGACATCGACGGCGTGCGTAAAGTCGTCGAGGAGTGCAACCAGATCCAGGTACACCCACGTCATCCGTACGTCGGCGATCTGGTGCACACCGCCTTCTCCGGTTCTCACCAGGACGCGATCCGCAAAGGCTTCTCCCAGCAGAAAGAGGATGCGCTGTGGGAAGTGCCGTACTTGCCGATCGATCCGGCCGATATCGGTCGCAGCTACGAGGCGGTGATTCGGGTGAACAGCCAGTCGGGCAAAGGCGGCATCGCCTACCTGCTGGAGCAGGAATACGACATCAGCTTGCCGCGCCGCATGCAGATCGAATTCAGCCAGGTGGTCCAGGCCGAAACCGACCGTGTGGGCCTGGAGATGACCGCACCGCAGATCTACGCGTTGCTGCAGCGTGAATACCTGCAAGCCAACACTCCGTACGCGCTGGTCAGCCATCGCCTGCAGGAAGAAAACGGCAACAGCTTTGTCGAAGTGGAAGTCTCGGGCAAGGGCCAGGGCGAAACCAACCTGCACTGGAAAGGCAAAGGCAACGGCGCACTGGAAGCCCTGGTAGCCGGCCTGCCGATTGGGGTGGAGATCATGGACTACAACGAACATGCCATCGGCGCGGGCACCAACGCCAAGGCCGCGGCCTATATCGAGCTGCGTGTGAACGGTGAACGCCCGGTGCATGGCGTGGGTATTGATGAAAACATCACCACGGCGAGCTTCAAGGCACTGTTCAGTGCGCTGAACCGCTCGTTGAGCCAGCAGGAAGCGAAAGCGGCGTAACCTTCGCCGTCATACAGAAGGCCCCTGGGTGAGAACCCAGGGGCCTTTTTTATTGAGTTTCAGATTTGGGTTGCCCCCGATAACGGCCTGTCAGACAAACTGAAAGCTATCGGCATCCAGGTTCGCCGGAAACCTGGTGCGGTACGCCGCCAGTTCAGCCGCGTCCAGGCACACCTGGAACACCCCGTTCGCCTCCCCCGCACTCAGCAGGCTCTCACCCTGGAAATCCAGCACCTGGCTATCACCGGTGTAGGCAAAGCCCTTGCCGTCGGTGCCCACTCGATTCACCGCCGCTACGTAGCACAGGTTCTCGATAGCCCGCGCCGGCAACAAGCGGTTCCAATGCTGGCGCCGCGCCCCCGGCCAATTGGCGGTGTACAGCAGCAAGTCAGTGTCCTGGGCATCCCGACTCCACACCGGGAAGCGCAGGTCGTAGCAAATCAGCGGCCGAACACGCCAGCCTTTTAATTCGAACTGCACCTGGCGCTCGCCGGGGGTGTAGTGATTGTGTTCACCGGCCATACGAAACAGATGACGCTTGTCGTAGTGCAACACCTCGCCATCCGGCCGCGCCCACAACAGGCGGTTGCGGTGGCTGCCATCAGCGGCCTGGATGATCACGCTGCCGGTGATCACGGCGTTGTACTTCGCAGCCTGGGCCTGGAGCCACTGATGGGTCGGGCCGTTTTCCGGCTCGGCGAGGGTTTGCGACGCCATGGAGAAACCGGTGGTGAACATTTCCGGCAGCACGATCAGGTCGGCACCGCGGGCCTGCTCCAGCAGCCCCTCGAAATGCTCGAGGTTGGCCTGGCGGTCGTGCCAGGCCAGGGTGGTCTGGACCAGGGCGATATTCAAGTCAGGCAATGCCGTCAGATCACGCATAGTTTTTCAGCCGCTTGTCGCAGCGTCTCCTCGCGCTTGGCAAAACACAGGCGCACCAGGCGCTGGCCTTGCGGTGGGCTCTGGTAGAACACCGAGACCGGGATGGTCGCCACGCCATGCTCGCGGGTCATCCACAGGGACATGGCGACGTCATCCAGGTCCGGGCGTATTTGTGAGTAATCGACCAACTGGAAGTAGGTACCGGCCACCCGGCTAAAGCTGAAACGCGACGGTGCCAGCAGGTCGCAGAACAGGTCGCGCTTGGCCTGGTAGAACCCCGGCAGTTCATCGACGTGCTCCGGGTGTTCGGCCATGAAATCGGCCAACGCGAACTGCAACGGGGTCACGCCACAGAAATTGACGTATTGATGCACCTTGCGCAGTTCGGCCGTCAGGGCCGGTGGCGCGACCACGTAGCCGGTTTTCCAGCCGGTGACGTGGTAGGTCTTGCCGAAGGAGCTGACCACGAACGCTCGCGGGTACAGCTCTTCATGGGCCAGCACGCTGACGTGGGGCACGCCGTCGAATACCAGGTGTTCGTAGACCTCGTCGCTGACCAGGTAGATATCGCGGTCGCGGATCAGTTCGGCCAACTGGTCCAGCTCGGCGCGGCTGATCAGCGCGCCGGTTGGGTTGTGCGGAGTATTGAGGATGATCATGCGCGTACGTGGCGACAGCGCGGCCTTGATCCTCTCGAAGTCCAATGCAAAGCCTTGCAGGCTCAGTTGCACATGCACGCAGCGGCCACCGGCCAGTTCGACTGAGGGCTCATAGCTGTCGTAGCAGGGGTCGAACACAATGACCTCATCGCCAGTGCGAATCACCGCCTGGATCGCGCAGAAGATCGCGGCGGTGGCGCCAGGGGTGATGGTCACTTCACTGTCGGCATTCACCGTGGCGCCATAGCTGCGGGCGATCTTGGCCGCCACTTGCTGGCGCAAGGCCGGCAGGCCGGTCATCGGTGAATATTGGTTGTGCCCGCTGGCGACATGTTTGCCCACGGCATCGAGCAAAGCCTGAGGCCCATTGAAGTCGGGAAACCCCTGGGACAGGTTGAGCGCGCCGGTTTCGGCAGCGAGTTGCGACATGGTAGTGAAAATAGTCGTGCCGACATTTGGCAGCTTGCTGGTGATCATGGGAGCCCCCTTCGGGTGAGCTGCAAGTTTTAAGCTGCAAGCTGCAAGCAGGTCAAGGGGCAAACCGCCAGGCACATAAAAGGGCTCATTCAGAGCCCTTTTATGTGCCTGGCGGTTTGAGCTACAAGCTGTAAGCTTCAAGCCGCAAGCAAACCCGCTTTAGCTTGCAGCTTGTAGCTTACAACTTGCAGCTGCTACTTTTTATCCCTGCGCTTCTTGTCGGCCTTCTTGTGGTGAGTCATCAAACGACGCTTCTTGTTCACCTGCCGGTCAGTCAATGTGTTCTTGTTGCCTTCGTACGGGTTCTCGCCACCCTTGAACTCGATACGGATCGGCGTACCGACCAGTTTCAGGACACGGCGGTAGGTGTTTTCCAGGTAACGCACGTAGGACTTGGGCACCTTCTCGATCTGGTTACCGTGGATCACGATAATCGGCGGGTTGGCACCACCCAAGTGGGCGTAACGCAGTTTGATCCGGCGGTTGTTGACCATCGGCGGTGCGTGCTCGCCAACGGCGTCTTCGAGGATCTGGGTCAGACGGTTGGTCGGCCAACGGGTAACGGCGGACTTGAACGAGTTCTGTACGGAAGCGTAGAGGTTACCCACACCCGTGCCGTGCAGGGCCGAGATAAAGTGGATATCGGCGAACTCGACGAAGAACAGGCGGCGCTGCAGCTCGATCTTGACGAAATCGCGCTCGCTCGGCGTCATGCCGTCCCACTTGTTGATCGCGATGACCAGGGCACGACCGGCTTCGAGGGCAAAACCCAGCAGGTTGAGGTCGTGGTCCACCACGCCTTCGCGGGCGTCCATCACGAAGATCACCACGTTGGCGTCTTTGATCGCCTGCAGGGTTTTCACCACGGAGAACTTTTCAACTTCCTCGTGGATCTTGCCGCGCTTGCGCACACCGGCGGTGTCGATCAGCGTGTACTTCTCGTCGTTACGCTCGAACGGGATGTAGATGCTGTCGCGGGTGGTGCCGGGCTGGTCGTAGACGATTACCCGGTCTTCACCGAGCATGCGGTTGACCAGGGTCGACTTGCCCACGTTCGGGCGACCGATGATCGCAATCTTGATACCGTCTTTTTCGCTTGGGCCAGGAATGCGCTTGGCTTCCTCGCCTTCGGCAACGATCTCTTCTTCGCCTTCTTCTTCCTCGGCGTCATCCTTAGGGAAGTCGCGCAGGGCGACTTCCAGCATCTGGGTGATGCCGCGACCGTGGGCACCGGCGACCGGGATCGCGTCGCCAAGCCCCATCGGGCTGAATTCGGCACGGGCCGCCTCAGGATCGATGTTGTCGATCTTGTTGGCGACCAGATAGGAACGCTTGTTGCGCTTGCGCAGGTGCTCGCCAATCATCTGGTCGGCAGCGGTGTAGCCCGCGCGGGCGTCCACCAGGAACAACACGACATCGGCTTCTTCAATGGCCAGCAGGGACTGCTCGGCCATCTTTTCGTCCATGCCATGCTCATCACCGGAGATACCACCGGTGTCGACAATAATGTAGGAGCGCCCTTGCCACTTTGCCTCACCGTATTGGCGATCACGGGTCAGACCGGACAAGTCGCCGACAATGGCGTCACGAGTCCTGGTCAGGCGGTTGAACAAGGTGGACTTGCCGACGTTAGGTCGGCCCACCAGGGCGATTACGGGAACCATGCGGCTCTCCACTTCGTTATTTCAGAAAATACAAAAGCCGCTGCAAGGCAGCGGCTGGTGCTCGACTGTAGGAGCGAGCTTGCTCGCGAAAAACGCAATGGCACCGCGTTTATTCAGATAGCACGCGTTATCGTTAACGATTTTCGCGAGCAAGCTCGCTCCTACAGGTGAAGCTGCTTGAGGGGTTACCCCCAAGCATAGTTCTTACTTGATGGTCAGGGCTTCCAGCTTGCCGCTGTTGCCAAACACATAAAGCATGTTGCCCACCACCAGCGGACGAGCACGCAGGCCGTCGCTGTCGATACGCTCACGACCTACAAAACGACCATCCACCTGGCTCAGCAGGTGCAGGTAGCCTTCGAAGTCGCCGACCGCTACATAGCTGGAGAACACTTCCGGAGCCGACAGTTGACGACGGGCCAGGGAGTCATTGCTCCACAGTGCAGTGGTGGAACGCTCGTCGACACTTTCAACGGTGCCGGACGCCAGGCTTACGTAGACGCTGCCAAACCCTTGGGCGACACCCGCATAACTGGAAGCATCGCGCTGCCAGTTGACACGGCCGCTCTGCAGGTCCAGCGCGGCAACGCGGCCTTGGTAAGTGGCGACGTAGAGGGTTTCGCCCGACAGCAGCAAGCCACCGTCGATGTCCACTACGCGATCCAGCTCGGAACGACCTTGGGGGATGGCCACACGGGTTTCCCAGGCAGGCACGCCGTTCCTGGTGTCCAGGGCGACTACTTTACCGGTCGACAGGCCTGCAACGGCCAGATTGTTGGTCACAACCGGACCACTGGTACCGCGCAAGGTCAGCACCGCCGGGGTGCTGTCGTACAACCAACGCTGTTCGCCGGTGCTGGCGTCCAGGCCGATCACACGGTCATCCTGGGTTTGCACCACGACGATATCGCCGTTGGTGGCAGGCGGTGCGAGGACTTCACTGGTCACGCGAGCGCGCCATTTCTCTTCACCGGTGCTGGAGTCCAGCGCCACGACTTCGCCCTTGAGCGTGCCGAGCATGACCATGCCGTAACCCACGCCTACGGCGCCGGACACCGGCAATTCAAGGTCTTTCTTCCACTTCACGTCGCCGTTCATGCGATCCATGGAGATCACCACGCCGGTTACGTCAGCGGCCACAATGTTGTCACCGTCGATTGCCGGCACCAGCATATTGTAGGTCTCGCCCTGGCCGTCACCGATGGAGCGGCTCCATTGCTTTTGCAGGACGACTTCTTCCTTGAAGCTGGTCAGCTCGGCCGGAGGCAGTTCTTTTTTACTGTTGCTGCTGCAACCCGCGGCCAGAACGGCCAGAGCCAGCAATGCTGCATGTTTCCAACGGATCACGTCATGCATCCCCTTTGGCCAGGTCGTCCAGCTTGATTTGTAAGCCACCGACTGCCGCTTCATCAGACAGCGCCGCCTTGGCTTTCTTGTACGCAGCATTGGCTTCGTCGGTACGACCCAATTGGACCAACAGGTCGCCCTTGAGCTCTTCGCGAGTGGCTACAAATGCCTTGTCCGCATCGCCGTCGAGCAGTTTGAGTGCTTCGTCAGCCTTGTTCTGTGCCGCCAATACCTGGGCCAGGCGCTGACGCGCGATTTCACCCAGGGTCGGGTTGGTCGGCTTGTCGGCGATGGCCTTGAGTTCTGCGGCGGCGTCATCCAGCTTGCCGGTATCGACCGCGACTTTCGCGACGAACAGGCTGCCGTATTGGGCGTAGGTGCTGCCGCCGAATTCGTTCTTCAGCTTGCCGGCCAGGTCTGCAACCTGCGCGGGGTCGGGCTTGCCGTCCGGGGTCAGTGTAGTTTCCAGCAATTGCTGATAAACGATCGAGGCGCCCTGGGACTGGTTGGCCTGATACTTTGTCCAGGCTTGCCAGCCGAACACCACCACTAAAGCCAGCAGACCGCCAGTAACCAGGGGCTTGCCGTTACGCTGCCACCAGTCCTTGAACTCGGCCAACTGCTCATCATCAGTACTCGACACCCCAATACTCCTTAATCGCTAAATTCGGCTGTTCGACAGCTTCAACCCTGCACGACGCAGGTGGCCAAGTGCGCAGCGAGCGCATCAAAGGCAATGTTCTGTTGCTCGCCCTGGCCACGCAGGGGTTTGAAACCTATCACTTGCTGGGCCAGCTCGTCATCGCCCAGGATCAGTGCGTACAGTGCACCGCTCTTGTCGGCCTTCTTGAACTGGCTCTTGAAGCTGCCTGCGCCGGCATTGACCTGAAGGCGCAGGTTTGGCAACTGGTCACGTACTTTTTCGCTCAGGGCCAGGGCGGCCAGTTCGGCGGCCTCGCCAAAGGCACACAGGTACACGTCCACCTGACGGGAGATTTCTTCCGGAACCTTCTCCAGGGTTTCCAGCAGCAGGATCAGCCGCTCGATCCCCATGGCGAAGCCCACGCCGGTGGTCGGCTTGCCGCCCATCTGCTCGACCAGCCCGTCGTAACGGCCACCCGCACACACGGTGCCCTGGGCGCCGAGCTTGTCGGTGACCCACTCGAACACGGTCTTGCTGTAGTAATCGAGGCCACGCACCAGCTTGGTATTGATCACGAACGGAATGCCGGCCGCGTCCAGACGAGCCTTGAGGCCTTCGAAGTGAATGCGGGATTCGTCGTCCAGGTAATCGGCCATTTTCGGCGCATTGACCAGCACGGCCTGGGTGTCGGCGTTCTTGGTATCGAGGACGCGCAACGGGTTGGTCTTCAGACGACGCTGGCTGTCTTCATCCAACTTGTCCAGGTGGGCGGACAGGTACTCGACCAGGGCCACTTTATAGCGGCCGCGGGATTCACTGGTGCCCAGGCTGTTGAGCTCAAGCTTGACCGCGTCGCGGATGCCCAGCAGGCCCCATAGGCGCCACGTCAGCACGATCAGCTCCGCGTCGATGTCCGGGCCGTCGATGTTGAATACTTCCAGGCCGATCTGATGAAACTGGCGATAACGGCCTTTCTGTGGACGTTCGTGACGGAACATCGGGCCGATGTACCACAGTTTCTGCGGCTGGCCAGCACCGGTGAGGCCATGCTCAAGCACGGCGCGCACGCACGCGGCAGTACCTTCCGGACGCAAGGTCAGGGAGTCGCCGTTACGGTCTTCAAAGGTGTACATCTCTTTTTCGACGATGTCGGTCACTTCACCGATGGAGCGTTTGAACAGCTCGGTGAACTCGACGATCGGCATGCGGATCTGCTTGTAACCGTAGTTATCCAGCAGGCGCGCGACAGTACCCTCGAGGTAGCGCCACAACGGCGTTTGCTCCGGCAGGATGTCGTTCATGCCACGAATGGCTTGCAGAGACTTGCTCACATCAAATCCTTAAATTCGTTCAATCAGCCGCGAGCGATCAGCGCTGCGTCAGCCGCGACCTTTTCGGCCGCTTTCTCGCGGATCAGCTTTTCCAGCTCATCCACCAGATTGTCATTCGTTAACTTCTGCGACGGCTTACCGTCGATGTAAATCAGGTTCGGTGTACCGCCGGTCAAGCCCACATGGGCTTCCTTGGCTTCACCCGGGCCGTTGACCACACAACCGATCACTGCAACATCCAGCGGCACCAGCAGGTCTTCGAGGCGCAACTCCAGGTCGTTCATGGTTTTCACCACGTCGAAGTTCTGCCGCGAGCAACTCGGGCAGGCAATGAAGTTGATGCCGCGTGAACGCAAACGCAGGGATTTGAGAATGTCGTAGCCGACTTTCACTTCCTCTACCGGGTCTGCCGCCAACGAGATGCGGATAGTATCGCCAATCCCTTCGGCGAGCAGCATACCGAGACCCACCGCAGATTTCACTGTGCCTGAGCGCAAACCGCCGGCTTCGGTGATGCCCAAGTGCAGCGGCTGCACGATTTCCTTGGCCAGCAGGCGGTAGGCTTCCACCGCCATGAACACGTCGGAGGCCTTTACGCTGACCTTGAAGTCCTGGAAGTTCAGGCGTTCGAGGTGTTCAACATGACGCAGTGCAGACTCGACCAGCGCTGCCGGGGTCGGCTCGCCGTACTTCTTTTGCAGGTCTTTTTCCAGGGAACCGGCGTTGACGCCGATGCGGATCGGGATCCCGCGATCACGGGCAGCGTCCACCACAGCGCGCACACGGTCTTCACGACCGATGTTGCCCGGGTTGATGCGCAGGCAATCGACACCCAACTCGGCCACGCGCAAGGCGATCTTGTAGTCGAAGTGAATGTCGGCAACCAGCGGCACCTTGACCAGCTGCTTGATGCGACCGAAAGCCTCGGCAGCGTCCATGTCCGGGACGGATACCCGAACGATGTCTACACCGGCCGCTTCCAGGCGATTGATCTGGGCAACGGTAGCGGCAACGTCATTGGTGTCGCTGTTGGTCATGCTCTGTACCGCGATGGGGGCGTCGCCACCCACCGGCACCGAGCCGACCCAGATCTTGCGCGATACGCGACGTTTGATTGGAGATTCGCCGTGCATGACTATTGTCCCAACTTCAGGCGAGCGGTCTCGCCAGTGGTGAACGGCGCTACGTCTACAGGCTGGCCGTTGTAGGCCACTTGCGCGCCACGGGCGAAGCCCAGACGCAGCGTCAAAGGAGGCTTGCCGCCCAGGTCGAGCGTATCGCCCTTACGCTTGAGACCACTGACCAGCACTTTGCCGTTGCCATCGGTGACTTGCGTCCAGCAGTCAGCGACGAAGGTAATTTGTACACGCCCGTCACCGGCGATCAACGCAGGGGTGGTGGGTGGTGAAATCGCCGGGGCTGCCGGAGCGGTTGGCGCCGTAGTCGCTGGCGCCGGGACCGGAGCAGCCGGTGTATGAGCCTGGGCAACCGGAGCCGCGGGGGTATGGGCTGGCGTGGCCGGTGTCACTGGGGCCGGTACGGCAGCGGTCGGGGCACTTTCCGGTTCGGACGGCTCAGCGGTGGCCGGGGTTTCGGGGGCAGCCTGGCCTTGGGCAACGGCCTGGTCTTCCGGCTCATCCAGCGGATGAATCTGGGTGGTGCCGTCGGCGCTCTCGACTTCGACGTGCTCCATGGCGTTGCTGGTCAGGTCTTTACTGCGCTGGGACGTCTGGTCTTGCCACCAGACGAAACCGCCGCCGATCACGGCGATCAGCAACAACAGGCTGACAATCCGCAGGATTGTGTGGGAAACCCGCACCGGCTCTTCGATGCGACCCAGGCCATGCACATTGCTGCCCTGGGAGTCGGTGCCGGTGAACTGGTCGAATTCCTGGACCAACACGGCCTGGTCGATGCCCAGCAACTTGGCGTAGGCGCGGATATAACCACGGGCGAAGGTATGCCCAGGCAGCTTGTCGAATGCGCCGGCCTCAAGGTTGCCCAGGGAGGTGGTGGTCAAATTGAGCTTGAGGGCCACTTCCGCCAGCGACCAACCATTGCTTTCGCGGGCCTGACGCAAAGTGTCGCCTGGGTTTACGCGATTAGCTGCTACAACTTCCGGGTGCGCCGCTTTCATCATTGCTCCGACAGGTATTGCTGATATTCCGGCGTACCGGGATAGAGTCGTTCGAATTGCTGGCCAAAACGTGCGGCCGTGTCGTGTTCTTCATGAACCGTCGCCAGGCGCACGCCGAGCAATAGACTACGTGCATTTTGCCCGCTGAGCAGGCTAAAACGCTCGTAATAGTCACGTGCCGGCACATAATGCCTGTCTTCGTAGGACAACTCAGCCATTTCGAGCAGCGCTCGTGGCTGATGGCCATTCAAGTGCAGGGCTTTTTCCAGCTGCTGGCGTGCGCTGTCGCGCTGGCCGAGGCGCATCGAGGTCACCCCAAGGTTCTCGAACACCCGCGCGCGCTCAGGATAGAGGGTATCGGTACTGGCTTGCTGGAAATAAAGGGCGGCCTGGTCATAACGCTTTTGCTTGAACAGGAAACTGCCGTAATTGTTCAGCAGTTTCGGATCGGCAGGCCGTGCGGCCAGGGCTTTGTTGAAGTACCGGTCAGCCAGTTCAGGCTCGGCCTGGGCCTGGAACACCAGGGCCAGCGCAGCGTTGGCGTCAGCATCGTCGCTGTCCAGTTCAAGGGCTTTTTTCAACGGCACCTTGGCCTGCTCGCTCATGCCTTGGCGCAGGTAACCCAACCCCAGTTGCACATAGGCAACCCGCGCCTCGTCACGGCCCTTGCCGGTTTGCAAAGGGCTGTCATGGCCCGATGAAACACAACCGGCGGCGAGGCCGGTAACCAGCAGAAGCAGCGCAAGGCGCAAGGGCATAGAGATCCTCTCTCAGATTCGATTCACAGCAATTTGCGGCAGATCGTCGGCGGCGTTCAATTCACGCACGGCGATATAGCGCTCGCTGCGGCGGGTGCGGTCCATCACCTGCCCGACCAATTGACCACAGGCGGCGTCGATGTCTTCACCACGGGTGGTGCGCACGGTGACGTTGTAGCCGGCCTGGTGCAGTTGATCCTGGAAACGGCGAATGGCGTTGTTGCTTGGTCGCTCGTAACCAGAATGTGGAAACGGGTTAAACGGAATCAGGTTGATCTTGCACGGGGTGTTCTTGAGCAGTTCAATCATCTCGACCGCGTGTTTGACCTTGTCGTTAACATCCTTGAGCATGGTGTACTCAATGGTCAGCACACGTTTTTCGCCCAAGGTCGCCATATAACGCTGGCAGGATTCGAGCAGCATCTTAAGCGGATACTTCTTGTTGATCGGCACCAATTGGTTACGCAATGCGTCATTGGGTGCGTGCAGCGACAACGCCAGGGAGACGTCGATGTGCTTGGCCAGCTCATCGATCATCGGGACCACGCCGGAGGTCGACAGGGTCACACGGCGCTTGGAGATGCCGTAGCCCAGGTCGTCCATCATCAGGTGCATGGCTGCGATGACGTTGTCGAAGTTCAGCAGCGGCTCACCCATGCCCATCATCACCACGTTGGTGATGGCACGGTCGACGGTCGCCGGGACGCTGCCAAAGGATTTGTTGGCAATCCACACCTGGCCGATCACTTCGGCGGCAGTGAGGTTGCTATTGAAGCCTTGCTTGCCGGTGGAGCAGAAACTGCAGTCCAGGGCACAGCCTGCCTGGGACGAAACGCACAAGGTACCGCGCTTGCCCTGGGGAATGTACACGGTCTCGACGCAGCTGCCGGACGCTACGCGCACCACCCACTTACGGGTGCCGTCGCTGGAGATGTCCTCGCTGACCACTTCGGGGCCACGTACTTCAGCAATAGCCTTGAGCTTGTCGCGCAGGGCCTTGCTGACGTTCGTCATGGCGTCGAAATCGTCGACGCCAAAGTGGTGAATCCATTTCATTACCTGACCGGCACGGAAACGCTTCTCCCCGATTGAGTCGAAGAATTTTTCCATTTCCTGTTGAGTCAGACCCAGCAGGTTGGTTTTTACAGTCGATGTCGTCATGGATTCACCCTCACTCTTTAAGCCGATGCTTAGCGAGTGGTTACTTCGGTAGCTGCGAAGAAGTACGAGATTTCGCGAGCAGCAGCGGCTTCGGAGTCCGAACCGTGAACAGCGTTGGCGTCGATGGAGTCAGCGAAGTCAGCACGAATGGTGCCGGCAGCGGCTTCTTTAGGGTTGGTAGCGCCCATCAGCTCACGGTTCAGAGCGATGGCGTTTTCGCCTTCCAGAACCTGAACAACAACAGGACCGGAGATCATGAAGGCAACCAGGTCGCCGAAGAAGCCACGAGCGCTGTGCTCAGCGTAGAAGCCTTCAGCTTCAGCCTTGGACAGTTGCTTGAGTTTCGAAGCTACAACCTTCAGGCCGGCTTTTTCGAAACGAGTGGTGATCTCGCCGATGACGTTTTTTGCAACAGCGTCAGGCTTGATGATGGAGAAAGTACGTTGAACAGCCATGGTGTAACTCCAGAAACGGTAATTTACGAAAAATTAAACCCGCGAATTATACGCGGGTTCTTGGGTATTGCCTAACTGCGTAAGGGAGGCGTCAGTCCTGCTCTTCTTTCCAGGCAGTCTGGATAGCTTCCAGGACCTTTTCGCCACCGCGATCGCGCTCATCATCAAAGCCTGGCAAGGCCATGACCATGTCACGCAAAGCAACAAAATTCAGGGAATAGGGATCCGTATCCGGGTTGCCGTCGGCCAACAGGATAGCGATCTCTTGCACATCAACCCATTTAAGACTCATGACACTTCCTTGAATCAGTGCGGCGCTTCGGCCGCATGGTTGAGCGAATATTTCGGAATTTCGACGGTGATGTCTTCAGTCCCGACCTTTGCCTGACAGCTTAGGCGAGAAGTGGCTTCCAGGCCCCAGGCGCGATCAAGAAAATCCTCTTCCAGCTCATCGGCCTCTTCCAGGGTATTGAAGCCTTCGCGAATGATGCAGTGGCAGGTGGTGCAGGCGCACACACCACCACAGGCACTTTCGATCTCGATGTGGTTGTCATGGGCAACTTCGAGGATGGACTTGCCGGTCTCAGCCTCAACAACCATACCGTCCGGGCAATGCTCGGCGTGTGGCAGAAAAATGACCTGCGGCATTAATTATTCCTCGATTTCATTCAGGTTGCGCCCGGCCAGTGCGGCTTTTACCGTCTGATCCATGCGGCGGGCAGCAAAGGCGTCAGTGACCTGCGACAAGCGCTTGGTCTGCTGCTCGATGGCGTAACCATCGTTGCCTTTCATCAGTTCGGCCAGCTCCTGCATCTGCAGGTCGATGACCATGCGCTCTTCGGCATCCAGCAAACGCTCGCCGTCGGCATCCAGGGCGCCCTGCACCGCTTCAAGCAGGCGCTGGGCATCCACTTGTTGCTCGCGCAGTACACGCGCGACCTTGTCGTCACCGGCGTATTGGAACGAATCCTTGAGCATCTTGGCGATTTCACCGTCAGTCAGGCCGTAGGACGGCTTGACCTGGATGCTGGCCTCCACGCCGGACGCCAGCTCGCGCGCGGCGACGCTGAGCAGGCCGTCGGCGTCGACCTGGAAGGTCACGCGAATCTTCGCCGCACCCGCGACCATGGCCGGGATGCCGCGCAATTCAAAGCGCGCCAGGGAGCGGCAGTCACTGATCAGCTCGCGCTCGCCTTGCAGCACATGAATCATCATCGCCGTCTGACCATCTTTATAGGTCGTGAAGTCCTGGGCGCGAGCGACGGGGATGGTGGTGTTCCGTGGAATCACCTTCTCCATCAGCCCGCCCATGGTCTCCAGCCCCAGGGACAGCGGGATCACGTCAAGCAGCAGCAGTTCGCCGCCATCGCGCTTATTGCCGGCCAGGGTATCGGCCTGGATGGCGGCGCCGATGGCGACCACCTGGTCCGGGTCGATTTCCGTCAGCGGCTGGCGACCAAAGGCTTCGGCCACGGCTTCGCGAACCCTTGGCACACGGGTTGAACCGCCGACCATGACCACGGCACCGACGTCTTCCAACTCGATACCGGAGTCACGCACGGCACGACGGCAGGCTTTCAGGCTGCGGGCGATCATCGGTTCGATCAGCGAATCAAAGGCTTCGCGAGTCAGCTTGGCGCACCAACTGCCGTAGGAAACGTCAACAGAAGCAGCGTCAGTCAGCGCCTCCTTGGCGGCACAGGCCGTTTGCAGCAAGTTACGCTGCTCGCCCGGATCCAGGTCAGCGGACAAGCCGGCGCTGCTGATGATCCAACCCGCGATGGCGTGGTCGAAGTCATCGCCACCCAGCGCTGTATCGCCACCGGTAGCCAGTACTTCGAACACGCCGCCAGTCAGGCGCAGGATCGAAATATCAAAAGTGCCACCACCCAGGTCGTAAATAGCGACCAGGCCTTCGGCATGCTGGTCCAGGCCATAGGCCACGGCCGCAGCAGTCGGCTCGTTGAGCAGGCGCAACACGTTCAGGCCGGCGAGTTTCGCCGCGTCCTTTGTGGCCTGGCGCTGGGCATCATCGAAATACGCCGGGACGGTGATCACCGCACCGACCAGTTCGCCACCCAGCGTGGTTTCCGCGCGCTGGCGCAGCACCTTGAGGATATCCGCCGACACTTCCACCGGGCTTTTCGGGCCCTGGACCGTGTCGATGAACGGCATATGGGATTCACCACCGACAAAGCGGTACGGCAGCTGGTCGCCCAATTGCTTGACGTCGGACAGGCCACGACCCATCAAGCGCTTGACCGACAGCACGGTGTTCAAAGGATCGGTAGACGCCGCCAACTTGGCCGACTCACCGACTTCGGTGCGGTCAGCGTGATAGCGCACGGCGGACGGCAGGATCACCTGGCCGTCAGCGTCGGGCAGCGGCTCGGACAGGCCGCTGCGCAAGGCAGCAACCAGGGAATTGGTGGTACCCAGGTCAATCCCCACCGCCAGGCGACGCTGGTGCGGTTGAGGGCTTTGGCCGGGTTCGGCGATTTGCAGTAGAGCCATGGTAATCAGGTCTTATCTGTCTATCAGGCGCGCATCACGGGCAGCACACTGGGTTAATCGTCGAGGCGCTCTTCCAGCTGGCGCACTTCGTAGGTGAGCTTGTCGAGGAACTGCATGCGCCGCATCAGGCGCTCGGCCTGTTCACGTTGCGCTGCATCGTCCCAACAGGCTGCGAAGCTTTCGTTGAGCTCATCCTGGGCAACTTTCAGACGACGCTTGAAGACCGCGACACCCGCCACATCGGCTTCGTCCTGCAGGTCTTCGAGCTCTTCACGCCACTGCATCTGCTGCATCAGGAAGTCCGGGTCGTGCACGGTCACTTCCAGGGGCAACTCGCCACCGTTCATCGCGAGCAGGTAACGCGCGCGCTTCGGTGGGCTTTTGAGCGTCTGATAGGCTTCGTTGAGGCTGGCCGATTGCTCCAGCGCCAAGCGCTGCTCACGCTCGGAAGCGTCAGCGAAGCGGTCCGGATGCACCCCACGCGCCAATTCTCGGTAGCGCGTGGCAAGCTGCTCGAGGTCCAGCCGAAAACTCGGCTGCAGCTCGAATAAAGCGAAATGACAAGGAGTACCCACGAATAGCCTCAGATGTTGAAGCTTTCGCCGCAGCCACATTCACCGCGTACGTTGGGGTTGTTGAACTTGAAGCCTTCGTTCAACCCTTCCTTGACGAAATCGAGTTCGGTGCCGTCCAGGTAAGTCAGGCTTTTAGGGTCGATGATCACTTTCTCGCCGTGACTTTCGAACACCTGGTCCTCATCAACCACCTCGTCGACGAACTCCAGCACATAGGCAAGGCCGGAGCAGCCCGTGGTGCGAACACCCAGACGAATCCCCTCACCTTTACCGCGCCCATCCAGGGAGCGTCGCACGTGCCGCGCAGCCGCTTCTGTCATGCTGATAGCCATCGTTGACTCCTTACTCGTCGCCAAATGCTTAGATCAAGCCTTTCTTCTGCTTGTAGTCGCGAACGGCCGCCTTGATGGCGTCTTCTGCGAGCACGGAGCAGTGGATTTTCACTGGAGGCAGGGCCAGTTCTTCGGCCAGCTGGGTATTGCTGATAGTCACAGCCTCATCCAGGGTCTTGCCTTTCATCCATTCGGTCGCCAGGGAGCTGGAGGCGATGGCCGAACCGCAGCCGTAAGTCTTGAACTTGGCGTCTTCGATAACGCCAGCGTCGTTGACCTTGATCTGCAGGCGCATTACATCGCCGCACGCCGGAGCGCCGACCATGCCGGTGCCGACATCAGGGTCTTCCGCGTTCATCTTGCCGACGTTGCGCGGGTTTTCGTAGTGGTCGATGACCTTTTCGCTGTAAGCCATGGTACTGAATCCTCACTCATCAGGGCCGCTCTGGAACCCTGTAAAAACGCCTGCGTTTACCGCCACGTTCCTACAGAGCTTGGGTGGCGGCTTCTATAGTTAGTGTGCCGCCCACTCGATCTTGGAAATATCGACACCGTCTTTGTACATGTCCCACAGCGGCGACAGGACGCGCAGCTTGTTGACGGCTTCGCAAACCTTCTGCGCGGCGTAGTCGACTTGCTCTTCGGTGGTGAAGCGGCCGAACGTAAAGCGGATCGAGCTGTGTGCCAGTTCGTCGTTGCGGCCCAGGGCGCGCAGTACGTACGAAGGCTCAAGCGAAGCCGAGGTACAGGCCGAGCCGGACGAAACCGCCAGGTCCTTGAGCGCCATGATCAGCGACTCGCCTTCGACATAGTTGAAGCTCAAATTCAGGTTGTGCGGTACACGGGCAGTCATGCTGCCGTTGATGTACAGCTCTTCAAGGTTCTCGACCTGCTTGTAGAAGCGATCGCTCAGGGCCTTGATACGTACGTTTTCGGCAGCCATGTCTTCCTTGGCTACGCGGAAGGCTTCGCCCATGCCGACGATCTGGTGGGTCGCCAGGGTGCCCGAACGCATGCCGCGCTCGTGACCGCCGCCGTGCATGGTGGCTTCGATGCGCACGCGTGGCTTGCGGCTCACGTACAGTGCGCCGATGCCTTTGGGGCCATAGGTCTTGTGGGCCGAGAACGACATCAGGTCGACTTTCAGCTTGGACAGGTCGATATCGACCTTGCCGGTGGACTGAGCAGCGTCGACGTGCAGCAGGATGCCTTTGGAGCGAGTCAGCTCGCCGATGGCCGCGATGTCGTTGATGGTACCGATCTCGTTATTCACGTGGATCACGGAAACCAGGATGGTGTCTTCACGCAGCGCGGCTTCGATCATGGCCGGGGTGACGATACCGTCGGTGGTTGGCTCAAGGTAAGTGACCTCGAAACCTTCACGCTCCAGTTGGCGCATGGTGTCGAGGACAGCCTTGTGCTCAATTTTGGTGGTGATCAGGTGCTTGCCTTTGGTCGCGTAGAAATGCGCCGCGCCCTTGATAGCCAGGTTGTCGGACTCGGTGGCACCGGAGGTCCAGACGATTTCACGCGGATCTGCGCCAACCAGGTCGGCAACCTGGCGACGAGCGTTCTCGACCGCTTCCTCGGCTTTCCAGCCGAAAACGTGGGAACGGGAGGCCGGGTTGCCGAAGTTTCCGTCGACCAGCAGGCACTCGCTCATCTTTTGCGCGACACGCGGATCAACCGGGGTGGTCGCTGAGTAATCAAGGTAAATCGGCAATTTCATGGACTTTCTCCTAAATCAGGCTGGCTGGCGTGCCGTTAGCTCTTCGGCTGTCACTCGACGGCGGACGCTTCGATCTTGTCCAGACGCGGCGCCTTGGTATTGCAACGGCGCTGGTCCTGACGCTGGGCTACTTCTTGCACCTCACGGCGAGTCACAAGATCAGCCAAGCTGATACCACTCAAAAACTCATGGATCTGCAGGCTCAAGTCACACCACAAGTGGTGCGTCAGGCAAGTGTCGCCGGCGTGGCAGTCACCCAGGCCCTGGCACTTGGTCGCGTCGACGGATTCGTTGACCGCGTCGATCACCTGGGCCACCTGGATGCCCTGCATGTCGCGGGACAGCTGATAGCCGCCGCCCGGCCCACGCACACTGGAGACCAGATTGCTACGGCGCAACTTGGCGAACAGCTGCTCAAGGTAGGACAGGGAAATGCCTTGGCGCTCGGAGATATCGGCCAGGGACACCGGCCCAGTTTGCGCGTGCAAGGCCAAATCAAGCATGGCGGTCACCGCGTATCGGCCTTTTGTAGTCAGTCTCATGGACAAGTACCAAGGTGTTTCAGAATGGGAGCAAGTATGCGATTCCCGAGTATTTAAGTCAACTATAAGACCTAGTACTTTAGTCAGGATTACCCGTAAAAAGGGCGCGCGAATCATAGCAGGACGGGGCGAGGACGAACAGCGGCAGCGCGGCGACGGCTCGATATCGAGACCAATGGAGATCACATGTGGGAGGGTTCTACACCCCGATAGCGGTGGATCAGTCAATATATTGGGTGACTGACAGATGGCCATCGGGGGCGCCCCCTCCCACATGGGCCTAGCAGCAAATGTGAGATCTCAGCCAGCTTTGGTGGCGGGCTCACTCTTGATCTCGGCGAAATCCTCTTCGCGCAGCTCAGGCAGGTCTTTCGCACAGTAGCTGCTGCCCAATTCCTTCAGCGCGCCGCACATACCGTCCAGCTTGCCGTCCACCGCTTGCAGGTGGTCAAGCAACTGGCCGATGGCGCGCGCGACAGGGTCGGGCATGTCTTCGCTGACACCGTAGGCATCGAAACCGATTTTTTCGGCCATGGCCTTGCGCTTGGCTTCCTGCTCATCGCCCACTTCCGGCTTGACGATGATCCGCCCCGGAATCCCCACTACAGTGGCGCCGGCCGGCACGGCCTTGGTCACCACGGCGTTGGAGCCGACTTTGGCGCCAGCGCCTACGGTGAACGGACCAAGCACCTTGGCGCCCGCACCCACCACCACACCATCCTCCAGCGTCGGGTGGCGCTTACCCTTGTTCCAGCTGGTGCCGCCCAATGTCACGCCTTGGTAGAGGGTCACGTCGTCACCAATCTCGGCAGTCTCGCCAATGACGATGCCCATACCGTGATCGATAAAGAAGCGACGTCCCACCTTGGCACCTGGGTGAATCTCGATCCCGGTCAACCAGCGGCCGAAGTTCGACACCAGCCGCGCCAACCATTTCCAGCCCATATTCCACAAGGCGCCGGACAGGCGATGGATCCAGATCGCGTGCATGCCCGGGTAGCAGGTCAGCACCTCAAAGGCGTTGCGCGCCGCCGGGTCACGATGGAAAACACTCTGGATATCTTCTCGCAAACGCTCGAACATTTTTAATCCTTCCGCTTAAGAAGCTCGCCACGGGCCGCTTTCTGGGTTTCCGTGAGGATGCCACGCAATATATTCATTTCCGCTCGACTGACCGAGCTGCGCCCGTACAGGCGGCGCAGGCGCGCCATCAAGTGCCGAGGTTTTTCCGGATCGAGGAATTCGATGGCCACCAGGGTTTGCTCCAGGTGCTCATAGAACCGCTCCAGCTCGTCCATGGTGGCCAGTTCGCCACTCTTGGTCGACGCCACTTCATCCTTCTCTACCTTGCTCGGCTGCCCTTCAGCGGCCAGCCAGGCCATGCGCACTTCGTAACTCAACACCTGCACCGCTGCCCCGAGGTTCAGCGAACTGAACCCAGGGTCTGATGGAATGTGCACGTGATAATGACATCGTTGCAGCTCTTCATTGGTGAGGCCGGAGTCTTCACGGCCGAATACCAGGGCGATTTCAGCACCGCCGGCCGCCTCTTCCACTACCTTGGTACCGCACTCACGCGGATCCAGCAGCGGCCAGGGGATGCGGCGGTCACGGGCGCTGGTGCCAAGCACCAGGTTGCAGCCGACCAAGGCGTCTTCCAGAGTGGCGACCACCTGGGCTTTTTCCAGGATGTCATTGGCGCCGGATGCGCGGGCATCGGCCTCGTGGTGCGGGAACACGCGCGGTTCGACCAGCACCAGGCGCGTCAGCCCCATGTTTTTCATGGCTCGCGCCACCCCGCCGATATTGCCGGGATGACTGGTATTGACCAAGACGACACGAATGTTTTGCAGCAAGGTAGGCGCTCTCGGACACGGGAAAGGGGAGCAAATCTTACAGAACAGCCTAAGGTTATGCCATGAAAGCTAACGTCGTCCTTCACCTGAAGAAAGTTTCTGCTAGAATGCTCGGCTTTCTTTAACAACCTTAGGTGACACATCCATGCAGCCCATGCTGAATATCGCGCTGCGCGCCGCCCGCAGCGCCAGTGAATTGATCTTCCGCTCCATCGAGCGCCTGGATACCATCAAGGTCGACGAAAAAGACGCCAAGGATTATGTGTCCGAGGTGGATCGCGCCGCTGAACAGAAGATCATCGACGCGCTGCGCAAGGCCTACCCTACCCACGGCATCCTCGGCGAGGAAACCGGCCTGCACAAAGGCAGCGGCGAAGGCGAAGACTACCTGTGGATCATCGACCCACTGGATGGCACCACCAACTTCCTGCGCGGCATCCCGCACTTTGCCGTCAGCATTGCCTGCAAATACCGTGGCCGCCTGGAACACGCTGTAGTACTCGATCCTGTTCGCCAGGAAGAATTCACCGCCAGCCGTGGCCGTGGTGCCCAACTGAACGGTCGTCGCCTGCGCGTCAGCGGTCGCACCAGCCTGGATGGCGCCCTGCTGGGTACCGGCTTCCCGTTCCGTGACGACCAGATGGACAACCTGGAGAACTACCTGGGCATGTTCCGCGCCCTGGTTGGCCAGACTGCCGGCATCCGTCGTGCTGGCGCGGCCAGCCTGGACCTGGCCTATGTGGCTGCCGGTCGTTTTGATGCGTTCTGGGAGTCGGGCCTGTCCGAGTGGGACATGGCTGCAGGCGCCCTGCTGATCCAAGAGGCCGGCGGCCTGGTGAGCGACTTCACCGGCGGTCATGATTTCCTGGAAAAAGGCCACGTCGTTGCCGGCAACACCAAATGCTTCAAGGCAGTACTGACGGCGATCCAGCCGCACCTGCCGGCTTCGCTGAAGCGCTAAGCGAGCGAGCAAAAAAAAGCACCCTGCGGGGTGCTTTTTTTATGCCTGGGATTTGCTTGGTGTGAGCTTAAATACCAACACCACCACAAATCAAATACAAGAGAAGACTTACTGCTGGTTCTGGCCCAGGACGAGACGCCCTTCCTTGTCGACTGGAATCTGGCCGCCCGGATCACGATCCATGCGCACCGAACCTTCCTTGCCATCCAAGGTGTAACGCACGTCATAGCCAACGACCTTGTCACTGATGTCGTTGACGGTGTTACAGCGAGTCTGGGTGGTGGTATAGGTATCGCGGTTCTGCATACCTTCCTGAACCTTGTTACCGGCGTAACCACCACCGACCGCACCGGCCACAGTGGCCAGCTTCTTGCCGTTACCGCCACCGACCTGGTTACCCAACAGGCCACCGGCCAGCGCACCAACCACCGTACCGACGATCTGATGTTGATCCTGCACCGGCTTCTGCCGGGTCACTGCGACGTCCTTGCAGACTTCGCGAGGTGTTTTAATCTGGGTTTTCACCGGCTGCACCGCCAGCACTTGCGCATACTCAGGGCCGCTTTTTACCAGGCTGTAGGTGGCAACAGCACCCCCGGCAGTTACACCGACAGCACCCAATACCGCACCAACCAGTAACGACTTGTTCACGTTGAACCTCCTGACCATCACAAACGGACCGAAAGATCCGCGCTATACCCAGCCTTGGAGCAAAAAAAAAGGCACGAGTTCAATACTCGTGCCCTTTTTGTAACAGCAGATCAACAAGCGCCCCTCAAGGACGGTCGTCGACCTCCTTGCCAGTGGCGGCAGGAGGGATCAGGTCTTCGCTGTTGAGGTTCAGCCAGATCAGCACCACGTTGGCGATGTAGATCGACGAGTAGGTGCCTGCCAGGACGCCGATGAACAGCGCCAGGGAGAAGCCCCACAGGTTGTCGCCACCGAAGATCATCAGCGCCGCGATCGCCAGCAAGGTGGAGATCGACGTCGCCATGGTCCGCAGCAGGGTCTGGGTGGTGGAGATGTTGATGTTCTCGATCAGCGACGCCTTGCGCAGTACGCGGAAGTTCTCGCGAACCCGGTCGAATACCACGATGGTGTCATTGAGGGAGTAACCAATGATCGCCAGCACGGCCGCCAGCACGGTCAGGTCGAAGGTGATCTGGAAGTACGCCAGGATACCCACGGTCACGATCACGTCGTGGATCAGCGACACAATGGCGCCGACACCGAACTTCCACTGAAAGCGGAAAGCCAGGTAGATCATGATACCGACCAGCGCCATCAGCATGCCGAGGCCGCCCTGGTCGCGCAGCTCTTCACCCACTTGCGGGCCCACGAACTCGACGCGCTTGACCGACGCAGGGTTGTCACCACCCACCTTCTGCAAGGCTTCGGCTACCTGGTGACCCAGTTGCGGGTCTTCGCCAGGCATGCGCACCAGCAGGTCGGTGGTCGCACCGAAGCTCTGCACGATGGCTTCGTGATAGCCGGCCTTGACCAGTTCACTGCGTACCAGGGTGACGTCGGCGGGCTTCTCGTAGGTCAGCTCGATGAGCGTACCGCCGGTGAAGTCCAGACCGTAGTTCAGGCCCTTATGGAACCAGCTGAACAACGCCAGAACGGTAAGGAGCAAGGTGACGCCGAACGCAATGTTGCGAACGCCCATGAAGTTGATTGTACGTAACATGGCAGCCCCTTAAATCCACAACTTCTTGAAGTCACGCCCGCCAAAGATCAGGTTGACCATTGCGCGGGTCACCATGATGGCCGTGAACATCGAGGTAAAGATACCGAGGGACATGGTTACCGCAAAACCTTTGACCGGGCCGGTGCCCATGGCAAAGAGAATCCCGCCAACCAGCAATGTGGTCAGGTTGGAGTCGAGAATCGCGGTAAATGCCCGGCCGAAGCCTTCGTTGATTGCACGCTGTACGGTCATGCCGGCGGCGATCTCTTCACGAATCCGCGAGAAGATCAGCACGTTGGCGTCTACCGCCATACCCATGGTGAGTACGATACCGGCGATACCTGGCAAGGTCAGCGTAGCGCCCAGCAGCGACATCAGGGCCAGCAGCATCACCATGTTGCCCGCCAGGGCCACGGTGGCAATGATGCCGAAGAAGCGGTAGATGGCGATGATGAACAGCGACACGAACAGCATGCCCCACAAGGCCGCGTCGATACCCTTGGTGATGTTGTCGGCACCCAGGCTCGGGCCGATGGTACGTTCTTCAGCGAAGTACATCGGCGCAGCCAGGCCACCGGCACGCAGCAACAGGGCCAGCTCCGAGGATTCGCCCTGGCCGTTCAGGCCGGTGATGCGGAATTGAGCACCCAGCGGCGACTGGATGGTCGCCAGGCTGATGATCTTCTTCTCTTCCTTGAAGGTCTGCACCGGTACGTCTTTCTCGACGCCGTTGACCATTTGCTTGGTGTAGGTGGTCACCGGGCGCTGCTCGATGAAGATCACCGCCATGCTGCGACCAACGTTGCTGCGCGTGGCGCGGCTCATCAGTTCGCCGCCGTGACCATCCAGGCGGATGTTCACTTCAGGGGTACCGTGCTCGCCGAAACCGGCCTTGGCGTCGGTCACCTGGTCACCGGTGATGATCAAGCCACGCTCGATCAGCGCCGGAGGACGGTTGCCTTCACGGAACTCGAACTCTTCGGAAGTTGCACGGGAAGCACCCGGCTCAGCCGCAAGACGGAACTCCAGGTTGGCGGTTTTACCCAGGATACGCTTGGCTTCAGCGGTGTCCTGCACGCCCGGCAGCTCAACCACGATGCGGTTGGCGCCCTGACGCTGAACAATCGGCTCGGCCACACCCAGCTCGTTGACGCGGTTACGTACCGTGGTCAAGTTCTGCTTGATGGAGTATTCGCGGATTTCCGCGATTTTGGCCGGGCTCATCGCCAGACGCAGTACCGCCTGACCATTCAGGTCGGCCGGTACGATGTCGAAATCGTTGAAGTTCTTGCGGATCAGCGCACGGGCCTGTTCACGGGAGGCCTCGTCAGAGAAGCCCAGCTGGATGGCACCGTTGAGCTGCGGCAGGCTGCGATAACGCAGCTTCTCTTTACGCAGCAGGCTCTTCACGTCGCCTTCATAGACCTTCAGGCGTGCGTCGAGGGCTTTGTCCATGTCGACTTCCAGCAGGAAGTGCACACCACCGGACAAGTCCAGACCCAGCTTCATCGGGTGCGCGCCAATGCTACGCAACCACTGTGGCGTGGTCTGTGCCAGGTTCAGGGCAACAACGTAATCGTCACCCATGGCCTTGCGTACGACATCTTTTGCCGGCAATTGGTCTTCTTGCTTGGTCAGGCGCAACAACCCGCCCTTCGCACCAGCTGCCAATGTTGCCGCTTTAACCTGGATACCCGCGTCGGCCAGCGCCTTGCTCGCGCGCTCCAGGTCAGCCTGGTTGACCTGCAGCGAAGTGCTGGCGCCAGTGATCTGGATCGCCGGGTCATCAGGGTAAAGATTGGGAGCGGAATAAATAAAACCGATCGCCAGCACCGCCAGGATCAGTACGTATTTCCACAGAGGGTATTTGTTCAGCATCACGCCGCCCGCTTATAACGCGGGGCGCCTTGCGCGCCCCGTCGATTGGTAAAGGTTGGAACTTAGATCGCTTTGAGCGTGCCTTTTGGCAGCGTGGCGGCGATGGCGCCCTTCTGGAACTTCATTTCCACGGTGTCGGAGACTTCCAGAACCACGAAAGCATCGGAAACCTTGGTGATCTTGCCCGCGATGCCGCCGGTGGTCACGACTTCGTCGCCTTTCTGCAGGCTGCCCAGCAGGTTCTTCTGCTCTTTGGCACGCTTGGCCTGTGGACGCCAGATCATCAGGTAGAAGATGACCAGGAAGCCGACCAGGAAAATCCACTCGAAACCACCGCCCATAGGGCCGGCAGCAGCAGGCGCAGCGGCGTCAGCCATGGCGTTAGAGATAAAAAAGCTCATTTAGCACTCCAGTTGCAAATAGTGAATCTTAGGGTCGGAAAACTCAGTCCAAGGGCGGCACAGGGAGCCCGCGCTTGGCATAGAAGGCATCGACGAAGGCGGCCAATGTACCCTGTTGAATAGCCTCGCGCAAACCAGCCATCAGGACTTGGTAGTGACGCAAATTGTGGATGGTATTCAACATGCTACCCAGCATTTCCCCGCATTTGTCCAGATGGTGCAGATAAGCACGGGAGAAGTTCTGGCAGGTGTAGCAATCACAGGTGGGATCCAGCGGCGAATCATCATGGCGATGGAACGCGTTACGGATCTTGAGCACGCCTGTATCGATGAACAGATGCCCATTGCGGGCATTACGGGTTGGCATCACGCAATCGAACATGTCCACACCGCGGCGCACACCCTCTACGAGATCTTCGGGTTTGCCAACGCCCATAAGGTAACGAGGTTTGTCAGCGGGCATCAGGCCTGGCAGGTAGTCCAGTACCTTGATCATCTCGTGCTTGGGTTCGCCCACCGACAAACCGCCGATGGCCAGGCCGTCAAAACCGATCTTGTCGAGGCCTTCCAGCGAGCGTTTGCGCAGGCTTTCATGCATGCCGCCCTGGACAATGCCAAACAGCGCCGCGGTGTTGTCGCCATGGGCATTCTTCGAACGCTGGGCCCAACGCAGGGACAGCTCCATGGAAATCCGCGCGACGTCCTCATCAGCCGGGTACGGTGTGCACTCGTCGAAAATCATCACGATGTCCGAGCCCAGGTCGCGTTGCACCTGCATGGACTCTTCCGGGCCCATGAATACCTTGGAACCGTCCACCGGCGAGGCGAAGGTCACGCCCTCCTCCTTGATCTTGCGCATGGCGCCCAGGCTGAACACCTGGAAACCACCCGAGTCCGTGAGGATCGGGCCATGCCACTTCATGAAGTCATGCAGGTCGCCATGCTTCTTGATCACTTCAGTGCCTGGACGCAGCCACAGGTGGAAGGTGTTGCCGAGGATGATCTCGGCGCCGGTGGCGACGATGTCACGCGGCAGCATGCCTTTAACGGTGCCGTAGGTGCCCACGGGCATGAATGCCGGGGTCTCTACCGTACCGCGCGGAAACGTCAGGCGACCGCGACGGGCTTTGCCGTCGGTGGCGAGCAATTCAAACGACATACGACTCATAGTTGTTCCTCTGGGCCGCGCGGCGCCGGATTACGGGTGATAAACATCGCATCACCGTAGCTGAAAAAACGGTATCCATTGTCGATGGCTGCTTTGTACGCCGCCATTGTTTCGGGATAACCCGCGAAGGCCGACACCAGCATCAATAGCGTGGATTCCGGCAAATGGAAGTTGGTCACCAGGCAGTCGACCACATGGAACGGCCGGCCTGGGTAAATAAAGATATCGGTGTCGCCACTGAACGGTTTGAGCACGCCATCACGCGCCGCGCTCTCAAGGGAGCGCACGCTGGTGGTGCCCACCGCAACCACCCGCCCGCCGCGCGCCTTGCAGGCGCTAACTGCGTCCACGACGTCCTGGCTGACTTCCAGCCATTCGCTATGCATATGGTGGTCTTCGATGTTATCCACACGCACCGGCTGAAACGTGCCGGCCCCCACGTGCAGGGTCACATAGGCGGTCTCGACGCCCTTGGCGGCAATCGCATCCAGCAGCAGTTGGTCAAAATGCAGCCCGGCAGTCGGCGCGGCCACGGCACCGAGGCGCTGGGAATAGACCGTTTGATAGCGCTCACGGTCCGAGTCTTCGTCGGGGCGGTCGATATAAGGAGGCAATGGCATATGACCGACGCGCTCCAGCAACGGCAAAACCTCTTCGGCGAACCGGAGTTCGAACAGCGCATCATGACGCGCTACCATCTCGGCTTCACCGCCACCCTCGATGAGGATGCTCGAACCCGGTTTCGGCGACTTGCTGGAGCGTACATGGGCCAGCACACGATGGCTGTCCAACACCCGTTCCACCAGAATTTCCAACTTGCCGCCGGATGCTTTCTGGCCAAACAGCCGTGCCGGGATGACCCGGGTATTGTTGAACACCATCAGATCGCCCGGACGCAAATGCTCAAGCAAATCAGTGAATTGACGGTGTGCGAGGGTGCCGCTGGCCCCGTCCAGGGTCAGCAGTCGACTGGCGCGACGCTCGGCCAAAGGGTGGCGAGCAATCAGCGAATCCGGGAGTTCAAAAGTAAAGTCAGCAACGCGCATGATGGGGTTCGTCTAGCAGGGCCGGGAAGTCTAGCGGAAATAGTGAAAATAGACCATGAAACGTGATTGACCAACGGTAATCTCATCTCTATACTTCGCCGCCATTGAGCCCTGATGGCGGAATTGGTAGACGCGGCGGATTCAAAATCCGTTTTCGAAAGGAGTGGGAGTTCGAGTCTCCCTCGGGGCACCATCTTAAAGAAAGACCTTGAATTTCAAGGTCTTTTTTTTCGTCTGCAGAAAAGCGCCCTGAGGCCGCGACAGCTCCCAGAGAGCGAGATAGCGCGACTCCCCTTCATATCATCATAAAGTCCAGCAGGCCCACTCACAGGCCTTTGCGAGGACGCTAAAACGACCCTTGGTTCCCTGGACCCACCCAAAGTACTGCTAGCGCTTCGAGCGGAGATCCTGTTTCCTTTAATGGGCATGGACTTTAGCACTGAAGACCCTCCCGAGGCGCCTCCTCGCACTTTTCGAGCGCCCAAAACAAAACCCCACCTGCTTTCGCAAATGGGGTTTCGGAATTTAATCTTGACGATGACCTACTCTCACATGGGGAAACCCCACACTAC
>NZ_QGAA01000016.1:0-142382 GCF_005233485.1 Pseudomonas sp. CFBP13509 | reverse complement strand
GTCCGCTTAAAAAGGCTAAAAATGGTGTCCACTTAAATTTAGGTGGACACCATCGCCTTAACCGATGGCATCAGGAAGATGTGTTGCTCGGACGGTTACTTTTCAGATTTGGACATCTCCGGACATAGCATACTGTATCCGTGATAACAGGCTCTTGATACACCTCAAAAACAAGTCCAGATTTGAGTCTTTTCCTGCTTCGGCAAGAAAATAAACCCCTTAGATTTCAATGGGTCTGACGCCAGATACGAGTCTCGTTTCCCGCTCCAAATATTGCGCTACAGAGTTCCACTGAATTCTGTAAGTGATTGAAATCAGGGCCTTTAGGCCCTTTTTTTCGTTCCGGCGGGAACCACTGAAATCCAGTACTATCCGGTGCGTTTAAGTCCAGGATTAAGTCCAGAATCCGGACATGCCCTGAATCGGTTTGTTGCTGGAGCAGTTTGCGCAGCGAGATGAGTATCTGGCCCTGACTCTGTTCAGGAGCTCGCGATGGCACTCTCAGAAATGACAGTTCGGCATGCCCGAATCACCGGTAATGGCTACACCCTCGGTGACAGTGATGGTCTCACTCTCAATGTGACGGCCAGAGGCGGCAAAGTCTGGCTCTTCCGTTACTACTGGGCAGGCAAGCAGAAGCGCATGTCCTTGGGTTGTTACCCACAAATCTCCCTCAAAGAAGCCCGTGCCCGACGTGACGAGGCGCGAGCCTTGGTCGCCCAAGGCATCAATCCCTATGAGCACCGTAAGCAACAGCGCCGTGCTGTTCGTTTTGCGGCAGAGCATACCTTCGAGGCCGTGTTCAATCAGTGGGTGGAGTTCCGCATGCTGAGCCTGAAGGAGGGGCGCCAGAGCACACTCTCGCAGATATTGAGAATCTTCAAAAAAGACCTCCTGCCAACGCTCGGCAGGCGGTCCATCTACGGCATCAATCGCCACGACCTGATGCACCTCCTGAGCGGAATCGAACAACGCAAGGCGTTAACGACAGCGGAAAAATGTCGGACCTGGTTCAAGCAATTGTTCCGCTATGCCCTGGTGAAGGTGGAGGGGCTTGACCAGAATCCTGCGTCGGACCTTGATGTGGTAGCGCTTCCGAAACCCCCTGTCGCACATAATCCCTTTCTTCGTATGGACGAGCTGCCTACATTGCTGGCCGCGCTTCGAGATTACGGTGGTGCGAACCAAACACGCCTAGGTCTTCGCTTGTTGCTGCTAACGGGGGTGCGTACCGGCGAGTTGCGCTTGTCGACGCCCGACCAGTTTGATCTAAAGCAGCGGTTGTGGATCATCCCGCCGGAAGTGGTGAAACAGCTTCAGATGGGGATGCGCAGGGCGGGGAAGCAGACCTCAAACATACCGCCTTACATCGTGCCATTGTCGGTCCAGGCGCTTGAAATCGTGCGCGAGATGCTGAGTCAAGTTGTCCCCGCGCAGTGTTATTTGTTAGCGCACCGGAGCGACCTAAGCAAGCGCATTAGCGAGAACACCTTGAATGGGGCGTTGCGTCGAATGGGGTATGCCGATCAACTCACCGGGCATGGGATGAGGGCCACGATTTCGACGGCGCTTAACGAGATTGGCTACCCCAAGGTATGGGTTGATGCGCAGCTTTCTCATGCCGATTCAGGCAAGGTGAGTGCGGCCTACAACCACGCGGAATACGTCGAGCAACGTCGGACCATGATGCAGGATTGGGCGAATAGATTGGACCTTTGGGGGCAGGGTAAGCCGAAAGCAGCAAGCTCTCCGCTGACTATTCGTTTGGAGGGCGCAGCCTCGCTGCCCTTACTGGAAAACTCTAAGGGAAATGTCGTTCTTTACAGCAGCAACTTTGCTGCGGCGACCTCATCGACGATGCTGGTAGGTAGCGAGAAAGGCCCCATGAGGCCCAACCAATCGCCTGTCGTGCCCGTTCCAATACAGACTGAAAAGCCTCACAAATCTCACGTGTCTGAAGCCCAGCGTGAACGGACCGAAATGTTGGCCACGTTTGAAGCTTCGAGTAATTTGCCGCTGCTGGTCTTCGCCAGACTGGCAGGCAAATCCCGCGATCAGATCAATCGGGATATTAAGGCTCGACGTCTTCTGTCCCTGAGCTTGGGGAATCGTGGTCAGCGCATTCCGGACTGGCAGCTTGATGCGTTACGGCACAAGTTGGTGCTCACGGTATTAGCGCGGTCTCCGGATGTGGATGCATGGAGGCTTTATCGGACGCTGTGTAAACCTCATGAGCGGCTAAAGGGTCATTCGCCAATCGATGGGCTCACCATGGATAATTTCGAAATTACCATGCGGATTGTCTGCAGGACCCTGAGCTCGAGCTGAGGTGCTGTCTTCGAGCGGTGACAACGGATGTAGCCGCTGGCTTGAGTGCATCTGGCGAGGGCTGCTCCAGGATACGTGGAATTTATTCTGTTTATCTACAACACATTCCAAGACAAGCGTTTGTCACCTGTCGGAACAGCACCCTTTGTGCTACAGGGCCTGACGTTTTCGCTCTATGGCGCCCTTATCAAGCGATGGCAGGTCGGCCCGGTTCTCGGCAACGCTGTCGTCTCTCCGGTTTCCTGCGTGCCTGCGCTCATCGCTCATGCAGCAATGCCGACCGGTTTCGCTAACCCAACGATTGCCGAGTATCTGCATGGGCGATTCGATCGACGCTATCGAAGCGCCGAGCTGTTGAGCCGCTCCGCTTCCCCAAACTCCCGTAACGGTTGCCCGGTGGCCTCGATGCGGTCGCGTCTTGACAATGAGGATGATGAGCATCATCCTCATTGTCAGCGACCAGATGGTCTGCGCCCCCGACACCTCCGGCGCCCAGCGCCTTAGAACGAAGGAATCTTTCGAATGAATGCTCCACTGACCCAGTTCATGATTACCGAGGCAGCGCCGGGATACTGGCGAGTGACCTTCAACAATCCGCCGATCAATCTGTGCGATCCGGAGACCCTCCTAGAGCTGCAGGAGATCGTCGGCCTCATCGAGTCCGATGACACGTTGCGGGTGGTCGTGTTCGATAGTGCTGACCCGGACTTCTTCGTTAATCACTACGACGTCTCCCGGGTTGCCGATTTTCCCCTGACGCCGGGGCCGACCGGTCTGCCAACATTCGTCGATGCCACGACACGGTTAACCATCTCCCCGGTCGTGACCATTGCGTCGATTCGAGGTCGCACGCGCGGCGGGGGTTCTGAGATTGCTCTGGCATGTGATATGCGTTTTGCCAGCCAGGAGCGCGCGATCTTCGCTCAGATCGAGGTCGGGGCAGGCGTCTTTCCGGGTGGTGGCGGAACCGAGCGCCTGCCACTCCTCGTCGGACGGGCCAGGGCGCTCGAAATCGTTCTCGGCAGCGACGATTTCGACGCAGCAACGGCAGCGAACTACGGGTGGGTGAATCGTGCACTCCCCGATGACGAGCTTGACGCCTTCGTCGACAACCTCGCTAGGCGCATCGCGTCCTTCGACAAACCTGCGCTCGCCGAGGCGAAGCAGCTGATCAACCGTAGAACCCTGCCGTCCGCGGAGGACCTGATGCAGACACAGGACGCTTTCCTTAATGCGTTCTCTTGGCCGACTGTCCATGAGCGGGGAGCACGAATCGCGCAAAAGCGCGACGAAGTGGGTCTTGATTTCGAGGCACGCATGGGTTATCACCTCGGCAATCTCAGTACCGAAACCCGATAACAGCAACTGCAGCGCCAAAGAGTGGGGTCGAAGCCTTGGCGTATATTCGCTTGAACTGGATCGTTACCAAAATCGTTAGGATATAACTAGTGTTGCATCGGGAGGAGTGTCCCATTCATGGGTAGTTCGAAAGCAGACAAGGCGGCAAGCCACGATCGAATTGTCGACATCGCTGCGGCTCGAATGCGCCGCAGTGGCATTAACGGTTTCGGAGTAGCGGAGCTGATGCGGGAAGCCGGCCTGACGCACGGCGGCTTCTACCGTCATTTCGAATCTCGAGATGAACTGGTCGGTGCCGCGGTGGAACGCGCTTTGGCTCAGGGAAGTGCACGGACTGTGGCTACGTCCGGCCAAGGCGGCAGACGGGCGCTCGAAGCGATCGTCGACGATTACCTCAGTCCAGCCCACCGCGCGCATCCTGAAGCCGGATGCGCAGTGGCCGGGTTGGCTGAGGGCATTTCGCGCGCGGATGACCGAACTCGCTCGGCCTATGGACGTCAGGTCGAGCAGTACATCGAGCTTCTGGCCGCGTTGACGCCGGGTACGGACGCCGCTGGTGATCGACTTCGCGCCTGCTTGGTACTCAGTGCACTGGTTGGTGCCCTTGCCATGGCGCGAGCAATCGGCGACGGGGGCCTGTCCGACGAAATCCTCTCAGGCACCGCGACGGCACTCAAGGAGCTCTAGGCAGGATCGACATCCAGCGTAACCAGTTCATGACGGTAGCGAGGTAGGCTGGATCATCCCCAGTTAGACTCCATGCACTCCGGTCCGCCAAAGCCTGACCTGTGCCGCAGGTTTAGAGCATGGTGTTGCTGTTGTCAGCTATCTCGGGGATCGGCTGCCGGTTCAGTCGATGGGGCAAAAAAGTCAGAGTTTGATCCTGCCTTGATTCGCTCGGCATGTTTGTCTCCTAGAGAATTCCGGTGGCCTGGGTCAGTAACCAGATACCGACCACCAGCAATCGGGCACCCACCGCTACGGTCAGGCCAAACTGTCCCCAAGTCTTACGTCCTGCGTGGATCTCCGAATAGGTGGTATAGGCGTGGTAGCAGACCCCGATAAACATGGAGGCAATTACCAGCAGTGCCACCAGCATTACGATGTCGTAGCCGTAGTTCTGCAGCGTCGTGAGAATGCTATCCCCGGTACCGCGCGACGGGTCTTCCAGTGATGGCAGCCCGCCTAGCGCCCAGGTGGGTGACAGCAACACCGCAGCCACACCTGCCATGTACACAATGGGGAGACCTTGATCGAAGTGCTTCATACAACCTCTCTCAAGACAGCAGGAAATAGGTCAGCACCACATACATCACGGCAAATCGCACCGCGACGCCCAGCAGCTGCCGCTGGCTCAGCTTGTGCTCAGCCCAACCGACATAGGCTGTGCGTAATGCCCATACGCCCCAAACCAGCAGTACGGCGAACACCATGCCTAGCAGCAACGTGGCACTCGCGTCGTGTGTGAAACCGCCATGGGCCAGGAAGGCTGACGCCTGATCGGCGCTGAGGCTCATGGGGGCCACCTCCGTGTCTTGACGATAGTCTCCCTGCAACGGCAAGGGATCGCGCGGTTGTGCACGTTGGGGGCTCAGGTGGTCCTGGACGCCTTGGCGTATACGTTGCACGTCGTTGCGGAGGCGTTTGTAGTCGAAGTGGTAGCGGGAGGTTTCGTCACGGGGTAGGCGGGCGCTGTCTTCGGCTAGGCCTTCAATTAAGTTTAGATGGCGAAGCAACAGTGATAGACGAGCAGACTCTGTGGCTGTGCCGGAAGCAGGCCAAAGCACTGACGTCAGCGTTAAGCCGATGGCCAGTAAATGTTGATGCCATTGGTGAACACCTCGATATCCCAACATTTACTAAAATCCCTGAAAAACAGGAGTAAATGTTGCATCTTTGGCTGGGCGCGATGTTCCTTTGAATGGGAAATGGCGTCTGTCCCTTATCGGTGTACCGAAGTGTTCTATGGCTGCAAAGTACATTGCTGTGGCAGAGTGCCTAAATGCTAATGCGGAGCTGCAATTTCGTTGTCTTGATGCAGGCGATCCTGAACTACGTCGCCCAACTCTGAAATCAGAGCCAGATGTGAAAATCAGCATCGAATAGCGTTCTTACTGACTGGGCATTGAGCACAGGCGGGCTTGAGCTATGCTTTGAACTCAATCTCACGAGTCAAGGATGTCGTGATGGTCATTCGTAACGCTTCGAATCACGCGATAATCGCTGCGGATATTGGTTGGACCGCAGAGGATGTTGGGAGGTATATCGTTCACATTGAGCCAATGGCCGATGGATCTGGCTACTTTTTGCTGCCGCACCAAGACATGCCTGGTGTCCCTCGATTCAAGCCAGTAAAGCTTGGCAATGATTGGGTAATAAAAACAGGCGCGATTCAACTTGAGTGTCTTTGATAGACCTTTACAGATATTTTTTGAAGCTACTCGCGGTTACGCTGATGGTAGCTCCAAGAATTGTCGCCGCTGGTATTACCATCAATATCGGATTGACACTGATGGGCAGCGACAAATACACCACCCACGGCAACACTGCCAACGGCAGAATCATCGCCCGTGCCCGGTGGTACAGAAACCCCGACTCCCGCGCCGCAGTGAAGCGGCGCAAATCCCGCCGCACCAGCCCATCCACCAGTCCGCTTAACGCCGCCAGCACGAACAACGGCAAGGTCAATATCAACACCAGCAATCGCAATAGAAACGTCGCTAAGGTGTAGAACGTCGCCAGCACATACCCCTCCATGTACACCACGGCTTGAGCCAAAGTGGCGTTGAACCCCGTTGCTGTGTTGGCCTCTTTGGCCTGATCGTTCACCTGCTTCAACCAGTCAGACAGCCCACTTTCCAGCAACAGGTTCTGGTGTAGCAAGTCCACCATCCTGTACGCGCTGCGCCCCGGCTCCTGCACCACCACGCTACGGGTGAAGTAGGATGAAAGCTGTTGCAGTTCGAAATTCATCATCCCTTGTGCATGCCGCCAGCCTTGCTCCGTCCAGAACAGATGCATTCCGATCAGTTCGATCGCCAGACACAGCAGCAGAGACCCCAACAACACTCCAATAAACCGCAATGGTAGGGAGACCAGGGAGAGCAGCAATCCTTGCTGCCGAGCCTGCTGTTGCTGGGCAACGCTGGCCGGATCACGCATGACGGCGGCTTTCGTTGTGCCAGATTGTTTGATTCTCACCATATTGGCGGCGCATGTGTTCAGCCAGGTCGAGCAGATTGTTGGGCATATCGGCATCTGGCTCATGTACAGGCAACGGCATCCGCAGTTTCCACAGGATGCCGCCTTCGAGCAGGGCAAAGGCCTGGCCTTTGGGCAATGCGACGATATGCGCGGGTTCCAGCAGCGGTACGCTGGTGGTGATGCGATCCATGCTGCTGGAGGTAAATGCTGTTCGTCCGTGTGGATCGGAGCTGTCAGTGGCGCTGCTCATGGGGGAGATGCCGGCGATTTCGACCTTTGGCAGTTGTTTGGTCAGCAGCTCTGCGGTGGCCGTTTCACGTACGCGCAACATGATCAGGTTGTTGAAGTTGCCCACCACTTGGCCAGCCTTGGCGCGGTTGCCGAGACGTGCTTCGATATCGCTGAGGGTCTGGGTGTAGGCGGTGACCTGCATACCGGCGCCGCCTCCCTTGTTGACCATGGGAATGAACTCGTCGCCCATCAGTTCGCTGAATTCGTCAGCATGGACATTGATTGCGGCCGTGGCGTTGGTTGTCGCGCCAGGCAGGCCATCATCCAGGCCGAATTTATAAAGGTGGCCGGCGACCGAGACCAGGTCGGCAAACATCGAGTTGCCCACGGCAGCAGCAACCTCCGCATCCGACAACGCGTCCAGGCCGACGTAGACCACTGCTCGTTGGCGTACCACCTGCATCCAATCGAAGACTGGCCGTGCGTCGTTGAGGTCGGTGTAGTCCGGGGCCAGTAATTGGGCAATGCTGCCGCTGGTCAATTTTTCCAACAGCGGCAGCAGGGAGGCGACGATCTTATCGAAGAACGTGCGCTCGTAACGCACGGCACTACGCAGGCCTTCGAGTACTGGATCAAACAGCGGTACCAGGCTTAGGTATTGCTCGATTACCACCACCCGACGGTCGCGGCCGAGCATATGGCGGGGCGTGTTGCGTTCGTTGATGCCTTCTTCGATCTGTACGATTGCTTCCCAACGAAGAGGGCTCGCGCTTTGCCCCGGCGATGATTTCGTCGGGCGTGTATGCCGGGGTGTTTGACCTGGAATATGGGCTGTCCCGCAAGGACAAGGCCGGGGGCAGCATCGGCCAGGCGTTGCAGCACATTGGCTATGCCGGCCCGCATGCGGTGGGCGGCCAGGCCGTGCATGCCGCGTTTGAGCTGCATATCGAGCAGGGCCCGATCCTCGAAGCGCAGGGCATTACCATCGGCGTGGTCACCGGCGCCCAGGGCCAGCGCTGGTATGAGGTGGAGTTGAGCGGGCGCAGCGCCCACGCCGGTACCACACCGATGGACCACCGCCTGGATGCGTTGCTTGGTTTTGCCCGCGTGGCCGAGGCGGTGAATGGCTTGGGTCTGGAGCAGGGCGCCGAAGGGCGGGCCACGGTGGGTATGACGAATATCTTTCCCAACTCGCGCAACGTGGTGCCGGGGCGGGTGTTTTTCAGCGTGGAATTCCGTCACCCGGACGAAGCAGTGCTGGCGCGTCAAGACCAGCAATTGCGCGACGCTGTGGCGCGTATTGCTGCGGGCATCGGTTTGCAGCACAACGTGAAGCAGATCTTCCTGTACGCGCCGATTGCCTTCGACAGTGATTGCGTGGCCGTGGTGCAGGCGTCTGCGGAGGCACTGGGATACAGCCATCGCCCGATGATTTCCGGTGCCGGGCATGACGCCTGCTACCTGAACCAGGTGGCGCCGACGGCGATGATTTTCGTGCCGTGCGTGGACGGGCTGAGCCACAACGAGGCAGAGGAGATTTCGCCGGAGTGGTCGACGGCGGGCGCAGATGTGTTGCTCCAGGCACTATTGGCCAAGAGCAATGCTGAGCCAATGATCTGAATGAGTCTTGGGAAACATTGAAGCGATTCGGTAGGGTGACAATTAGCGCTGTCCGATCGGGATTGCCAGCTCTCATAAGCTGGAGGTTTGCTCACTGGTGAATTTCTGTAACTGACATGGTGAAAACCAGCTTGGATCTACCCGCATTGGCGTAGGAGTGTGGAACATCTGTTTTTGCGACCGCTGAGCAACCTGCGTGGATGACTAATTCAGTGTCCCCGACAACACATTTAAGCGTCCCTTTCTCGACATGAAATAATTCAATTGTGCCCTGAGGATGCCCTTGTGACGAAAAGGACTCCCCTGGAAACATTTCCCAGCGCCACAGCTCAATCATGTTAGGCCCTGTGGTCCCTGCAAGAAGACGGGCTGTCCCGCCCAGATCACCAGTCCAGAGAGTGGGGATCTCCTGGCTGTCGATCATATGGGCAGCAGGGGCGTCTGTCACATTGACGATGTCTGCAACAGAAAGCCCCAACGCGGCGGCGATTTTGCACAGGATGCCTATGCTCGGGTTAGCCGTGCATTTCTCAATTTCGACGACCATTCCTTTACTTACGCCTGAGCGGCGAGATAGCTCATCCAAGGTGATTTTCTGATTCTTTCGTGCCTGTTTGAGCGTGCGCGCAACTGCCAGGCCCACAGTCTGAGCATCGGCGCCGGGCGTGGTCGATATAACGTTGTTTAGGGTCATTGTTCAGGGTCATGAGAGAGAGTTGGAGGGATTCTCGACGCTTGCTGCTGGTGTCGTCAATCTGCTCGGTGGCGGGATCTTATTGGTATAGTCGATATATTGACTTATTTGGTCGCTAATGGATAGCATGAAACCACATGTAGATCATTGGAGGTTTTTGATGCTGTCCGTACTGCCGTTAATTGACCAATCTGTTGCAGATTTGGCACCGGGCTTCCGGGCGCTGAGTATCGTTGTGAAGGCTGCGCCCCTGACCAACCCTGGTGTCGCTCAAGAGGCCTTGGACCGCGCTTGCCAGGCAGTGTTGGCAAGCGGGCCCGCTTGGGGAGAGGCGCATCTGGCAGCCTGGGCTGAGACCTTCCGAAAGTTTGGGGCCAAGCCACAACGCACGCCTTGCTCGGCTGAAGCATTGCGCAAGCGTGTTCTACGAGACGGCAGCTTACCGAGCCTGGACCCCATCGTTGACCTCTACAATGCCATCAGTATCGAGTACGCGATCCCTGTAGGCGGGGAAAATATAGACGCCTATGTGGGCACTCCGCGGCTCGTCGTCGCAGACGGTACCGAGCCTTTTGACACCGTGAAAGAAGGCGCTCCCGCTCACGAGTATCCAGACGCCGGCGAAGTGGTATGGCGGGATGATAAAGGCGTGACATGCCGTCGTTGGAATTGGCGGCAAGGTGTCAGAACACGCCTGGGTTCTGGTGCAAAACAGATGTGGTTCATTCTGGAAAGTTTGCCGGCGATGCCTCTTGAAGCGCTGACAGAGGCAGGCGACAAGCTTATCGAAGGCCTGCAACTGATGATGCCAGGCGTTCAAATTGAAAGCTCACTGATTGGTCCTGGATCTAATTAGTCAAAAGACGAAACCCTGGAGTCATGAATGATATTTACCGGCCTTAGCGCATTTCCCTTGACGCCTATGAATGAACAGGGCGTGGATGAGAAGGGCGTAAGCAAATTGCCGCTGTGATCGACGAGCTGGAGCTGAGCTGAACCTGGCTTCTTACTTAGAAAGAGGGCGCTTGCCAATCATGCTCCATGAGGCAAGCGCGCAGGTTTCTAGCGTTTCAAAAACGTTGTGAAGTGGTCCTTGTGATCCTGCAGGATCTCGCCTGGCAAGATCGTTGCGACACTCCCCCGATGTTGCAGGCCATGGGATAGCACATGCGCCAGTATTTGCTCCTTAGTCATGTTGCCAGGCTTTCCGTCCTTGAAAGTAAACGTCACGTGATCAGCCAGTTCCGCTGGCGTGACGGCTTTGGTGTATTCGACAAACCATTGATTCGCCTTGGAGAATTGCTCTTCAAGCTGACTCAAGTCCTGCGGTTGGTCGGTCACGACGGAGTCAAATTCGTCCGGCTTTCCTTTCAGTCTGGCGATGAACAACTGATCAACAATGTTGATGTGGTTGAGCCAATACATCGCTTTCGCCATTTCGTCTGGATAGGATTTTGCCGCTGAGGCTTTCAAGTATTTGAATAGTTCCTCCTCAGACCATGCCTTGTACTGGTAAAGCGAATGCAGAAGGTTTTTGGCGCTCATGGTGTTCTCCCTGATTTCTAGCTGACAGGTGTCCCGCGCTACCTGGCGAGGTAGCGCCAGAGACTTCGTTGCGGTTGGCTGAAAAAAGCTGGTGGATAAATGCAATGGTCAATATATTGACTTTTATAGTCAATAGATGGAAGCTGGATGACAAGCGATTTAAATCGTGGTGTTGGATTTCAGCAGGGCACCGCCAGAGAGGCGGCTAGCTCAGAGATTGCGAGAGGGTGTCTCAAGTTATGAAATACGTCAGTACGCGGACACCCGGCAAAACATTCGACTTTGGTGATGTGCTCATGGGGGCGTATGCCCCGGATGGAGGGTTATTCGTTCCTCTCAAGGTTCCTCACTTCAAAAGGGAAGATCTCTCCAAGCTGGAATGGCTGCCTTTCCATGAACTGGCACGTCACGTGATTGAGCCGTTTGTAGGCCGTTGGATACCTCAAGATCAGCTGCCTCAGATTCTCGAGGAAACGTTCGACTGCTTCAAAAGCAGAGCGGTTGCACCGCTTTACCAAACGGCGAGCAACGAGTGGATATTGGAATTGTTTCATGGGCCAGCTGGCGTCTATCAGGACTTTGGTCTCCAATTGATGGCTCGCCTGGTTGGGCACGACTTGTTGAGATCTGGCAAGAAAGCGCTTGTTGTAGGTTGCACCGGTGGAGACACAGGCGCTGCGGCTATAAAAGCCTTCTCCGGTATGCAAGGTGTGACCGTTATTGTGCTGCATCCCTCGAGAGGAATAACGGAAGAGCATAGACGCCGCTTATTGAGCGCGGGTGAAGAAAACATAGTTAATGTTGCTGTCGAAGGGGATTATTCCGATTGTCATCGCCTCTGCGAACAGTTCTTCAAACACAATACCGAAACGCAGCAACTGATATCCTTCAATTCCGTGAATTGGGTGCGAGTGCTTGCACATCTTCCCTTCTATTTTTACTCAGCACTTCAATTAGGCGCGCCTGACAGGGCAGTAGCCTTCAGTGTGCCCACCGGCAATTTCGGAGCGTTATACGCGGGTTATATTGCCAGGGAAATGGGATTGCCGATTCGGCAATTGATCGTTGCCACCAATGTCAATGCGGGATTGCATAATTTTCTGCAAACTAATCTCTATAGCCGAAGTGAGATTCGTATTACTAATACGCCTAGTATGAACGTCTCATTGGCCTCGAATTTTGAACGCATGCAGTGGAGTATTCTTAACCGCCGCGGAGAAAAAGTAGCCAGGAATATGGAGTTGTTAGAGGGGGAGGGTTCGATTCAGTTAGAGCAAGATGAATGGTTGGAGGCACGTAAGCTTTTCGACTCGCTGGCCGTGGAGGACGCAGATGCTTTCCGGACCATTCATGAGGTGTTTGCGCAAAGTGGTTATCTGATCAGCCCCAATACTGCAATTGGTTTGCGAGCGGCGCGTGCCAGTAGGCGTAGCTTGCTTATCCCGATGATCTGTCTGGCGACGACACATCCCTCCAAGAGTGCCGCAGCGGCTGATGAAACAGATGCGCTGGGGGTCATCAAAGGGATCGGCGCTCTTCCTGGGCCTGATTATCGATGTGTTTCAATCCCTAACGATGTTGGCGCTCTTAAGCAGCTCATCGGGACGTTGTCCACAGACACGGAGTCTCGCTCGTTATAAGTTTGGAGTTAGAGATGAAACGTGTGTTAGATAAGGTTGACGAGAAAATATTGGAAGAGCTGACGCGTAACGCGCGGCTGGCTCACAATGACATTGCGATGAAAGTTAACTTGTCGAGGAATGCGGTCAGGCTGCGAATCGAAAGATTGGAGCGTGATGGGTACGTCAGAGGGTATACGATTATTAAAGGAATGCCCTCGGCGGATGCTGGGCCGATCAACGCTTTAATCTTCGTTTATCGTAAAGATAGAATGCGTGATGCTGACGTTGTTCGTTCTGTCATAGCGATGCCTGAGGTTATTTCATGCAATGTGATGAGCGGCGACCTTGATATTGTATTGACGGTCGAGGCGATGAGTTCAGACCGTATCCATAGAGTTTGGAGTGAAATCTCAGCGCTGCCAGGCGTCCTAAATACTGTGACGTCCTTCGTTTTATCCTGCACCAAGTAGTATGGATAAAGCAAAGTGCGCTGCCGAACGAGCATTTTGCTCGCAATTACGTTCTGTTTGCCATATTCGTGAAAATGCGTTGGCGACTTACTATTTCAGCACCCAAACATAACAATGAGATCTTTGTCGTGACTGAATATAAAATTGCTTTGCTTGGCTTCGGTGGCGTCAACCGCGCGCTGACTCAGCTTATCGCTGATAAGAATTCGCGCTGGGCAGATGAGCTGGGGTTTACTCTGAAGATTATCGGCGTCAGTGATCTCTTTCTTGGCTCGGTTATCAACAAAGACGGTCTGGATGCTCATGAGCTGGCCGCGGTGCCTGCAGCCAAAGGCAGTCTCAAAGCCCTGCGAGGCGGCAGTGATGAACCTGCCAATGAGTCCGTCATTCGGTTTGCGGGTGCCGATATCGTTGCTGAGGCTACATTTACCAATCCCGTGGACGGCGAGCCAGCCACTACGTTCTGCCGTTGGGCCCTGGAGAAGGGCATCAGCGTCGTGACTACCAACAAAGGTCCAGTGGCGCTGCATGCGCAAAGTTTGAAGGCGCTTGCCCAAAGCACCGGTGCTCAGTTTGAGTTCGAAGGTTCTGTCATGAGCGGAACGCCAGTTATCCGGTTGGCTAAGGAATCTCTCGCAGGCTCGGAAATCAGCGGTTTCAAAGGAATTCTCAACGGCACGTCGAACTTTGTCCTCTCCAGTATGGAGACGGGGCTGGACTTCTCCAGTGCTGTTGCGAAGGCCCAGGCGCTAGGTTATGCCGAAGCAGATCCAACAGCCGATGTGGAAGGGCATGATGTTCGTCTAAAGGTCGTCATTTTGGCGAATGAGTTACTCGGCGCAAAGCTCAAGCCTAGCGATGTCCTGTGCAAGGGTATTTCCGAGATTACCGCCCAGGACATTACCGAAGCGACAAAAGCCAATGCTCGATGGAAGCTTATCGGCAGCGCAGAAAAGCTGAGTGATGGCTCCATTTATGCCTCCGTGAGCCCGCAGTTATTGCCCGCCACTGACGCACTTGCCGGTGTGAGCGGGGCTACCAACGCCATCACTTTCAATACCGCCATTCTTGGCCCTGTCACTGTGGTGGGCGCGGGTGCGGGTCGTTTTGAAACGGCTTTCGCTCTACTCGCCGATATTGTGAGCATTCACAAGCACAAAACCCAGTCAGGTAAGTAATCATGAATAGCTTGAGTATTTCACTGGCTGCTGATTATAAAGCGATCACTGTGCATAGCCCGTTTGACGGTAGCAAAGTGGGTGAGGTGGTCGACATGCCTGCTTCATCCGCCACCACAATAGTCGACACCGCTATTTTGGGTGCGTTGATTGCCAAGGACCTGCCACGACACGAACGTGCACGTATATTGGAACAGGCGGCGTTCTCGGTTGAGCGTGATAAGGACGCCTTTGCCCGACTGATTGTGGCGGAGTCGGGCAAAACACTGAAGCAGGCAAAGAAAGAGGTATTGCGCTGCGTCAATACGTTGAAGTTGTCGGCGGAAGAAGCCAAGCGCAATGCGGGCGAAGTGATCCCTTTCGATGCTTATGTGGGATCCGAATCTCGCCAGGGATGGTTCACTCGCGAGCCCCTGGGTGTAATCGTCGCGATTACTCCTTACAACGATCCCCTCAATCTGGTCGCCCATAAGTTGGGCCCTGCCATTGCGGGCGGGAACGCGGTTGTTCTCAAGCCGTCCGAGCTCACACCACTCTCGGCGATCAAGCTGGTGGATTGCCTGATCGAGGCTGGCCTGCCGCCTGTTGTTGTAACAGTCGCCACAGGAGGGGCTGCATTGGGCAAGGCCCTGGTCGCACACCGTGCGGTGCGTATGGTGTCTTTCACAGGTGGTTTCGTTACCGGGGAGCAAATCGCGCGCACGGCTGGGCTTAAAAAGCTGGCGATGGACCTTGGGGGAAATGCCCCGGTTATCGTGATGGCTGATTGCGATCTGAATGAAACAGTCGACGCTTGTGTGTCGGGGGCTTTTTGGGCGGCCGGGCAGAATTGCATTGGTACTCAGCGGATTTTAATCGAGGCGCCACTCTACGAAGCGTTCAAGGCGCGCTTCGTTGAGAAAACCAGTCAGTTGATCGTGGGTAATCCTGCAGATGATCAGACGGATGTCGGTCCTATGATTACTGAGGCGTCAGCCAAGCATGCTGAAGAAGTAGTGAATGACGCGATTGCCAGAGGCGCGGCGCTGCTGTTCGGCAATGTACGTAACGGTTCGCTTTATTCGCCCACTGTTCTGGAAAGCGTCGACCGCCACTGCAAACTGTGGTGCGAGGAAGTGTTCAGTCCTGTCGTGATACTTCAGAGCATTGGTTCCCTGGACGAGGCCCTGACGCTTGCCAACGAACCTGAATACAGCCTGCACGCGGGGATCTTCACCAGTAATTTGAATGTTGCGATGAAGGCAGCCAAGCGACTTGAAGCGGGCGGCGTCATGATCAACGACTCCTCGGACTATCGATTCGACGCAATGCCTTTCGGTGGTTTCAAGTACGGGAGCATGGGCCGCGAAGGTGTGCGTTTCGCCTATGAAGATATGACGCAACCCAAAGTGGTGTGCATTAACGGCGTGAGTGAGAACTAAACAAGTCGCTCCTGCAGGACTTGACGCTTCAGTGCGATCCTTGGCGAGACTCTTCTGCCTTGAAGAGTCGCGTTCAGAATAAAAATAAAAAGGTAACAGAGATGAGTATCAGCGATTTTAATCCTGCGCCCGAGCAGGCATCCCGTGTCGCTCGAAGAACAGACTTCAGCGCTGAGGAATCGGGTTACCAACAAGTGCTCAAGCCGCGCCAGGTCCAGATGATAGCCATTGGTGGTGCGATTGGCAGCGGGCTTTTTATGGGCGCCGGAGCGCGTCTCGCAGAGGCGGGGCCTTCTCTAGTATTTGTCTTTGCACTATGTGGTTTCTTTGCCTGGTTCATCATTCGAGCTATGGGCGAGCTTGTGATGTACAGGCCTTCATCCGGTTCTTTCGTTTCTTACGCTCGAGAATTTTATGGGGAGAAATGGGCGTTTACAGTGGGTTGGATGTACTGGACCGATTGGGTGATGGTAGCGATTGCTGACCTTACTGCCATCGCGCTCTATCTGAACTTCTTCAAGGCCTATCTACCCGTTATGGGCGATATTCCGCAGTGGTTGCTTGCACTTGCCGCGTTAGCCCTCGTCACCGCAATTAATTTGGTGTCGGTAAAGATTTTCGGGGAACTCGAGTTCTGGTTTGCCCTGATCAAAGTGGCTGCCTTGACTACCTTTCTAGGTATAGGCGTGTATATGGTCCTGTTTGGCACGCCACTTCCGGGACATGAAGTTGGATTCCAACTCATCGCCGACAATGGCGGATGGTTTCCAGCAGGGCTTTTGCCCGCAGTCATCATGATCCAAGGGGTGATATTCGCCTACGGAAGTGTGGAGTTAGTCGGTACTGCCGCGGGTGAAGCCCAGGATGTTGCTAAAGTCATGCCGAAGGCCATTCGTGCAGTGGTGTTCCGCATCATTGTTTTCTATGTAGGCTCCATACTGCTGTTGGCAATGCTACTCCCCCACACAGCCTATTCAGCAGGTGTCAGTCCATTTGTAACCTTTTTTGGCTCACTGGGAATCAAGGGCGCGGACGCCATTATGAATATGGTCCTCATCACGGCGGCTGTTTCATCTTTGAATGCGGGCATCTATTCAACCGGTCGAGTACTAAGGTCCCTCGCCATCAGTGGTTCAGCGCCTGGTTTTCTGGCGAAGATGAATCGTCAGGGGGTTCCATTCGCCGGCATCATGCTGACAACCGTCGCATCCCTGATCGGGGTCTTTCTCAATGCAATTGTTCCCGGGGAAGCATTCGAAATTGCATTGACCCTCACCGCTGTGATGCTGATTGGTTCATGGTCAACGATCATTTTGTGCCAAATCAAGCTTTTCAAGTATGCCCAGCTTGGGGAGTTGGAACGACCGCAGTTTCGTATGCCTTTCGCTCCGTACAGTGGTTACGCCACGCTTATTTTCTTTGGTTTGGTGCTGGTACTGATTGCGATGGATTATCCCGTTGGGACGTATTCAATTGCTTCGCTGCCCATCTACGCCGCGGTGCTGGTAGTCGGTTGGTACATGGTACGTGGCCGTGTGCGTGGGATTGAATCAGGGGCACTGGTATTCGATGAGAACCAGGATTTGGTCCCTGTTGATCAGGCTCTCCGCCACTCAGGTACTCCACTTCAAAATTGAACAAGCACAACGACAATGCCCTTTGGAGGAATAGACCCATGCGTCCTGACAAGAAAAATCTGACCACGCTATCTGCAGCCACACTGGCTGTTCATGGGGGTAACGTAATCGACGCGACGACCGGCGCGGTGCGTACGCCATTAGTCATGGCCAACTCCTATCTACTGCCGGAGGATCCTTCGACAATGGATTGGTCCAGCCCAGATGGCCTTGTGTATACCCGTAACCAAGGGCACAACCAAGTGTGCCTGGAGAAAAAGCTCGCAGCACTTGAGGGGACTGAGTCTAGTGTTGTGTTTGCAACCGGCGTAGCTGCGTTGCATGCAGTGTTTTTTACATTTTTGAAAAGTGGTGACCATGTCCTTGTGAGTGATGTCACCTATGAAGCCGTATGGCGGTTGTTCGCCGAGCTTCTGCCTGAGCGCTATGGTATTGAAGCAACGTTTGTAGATATGGGCGATCTGGACGCTGTCCGGCAGGCATTCAGGCCCAATACAAAGCTGCTTCACACTGAAACGATCGCGAATCCTACGACCAAGGTCGCGGACATTGCTGCCTTGGCCGAGATTGCGCACGCTCAGGGCGCGTTGATCTCTGTAGATGCGACGTTTACACCGCCACCTTTTTTCCGTGCCAGTGAGCATGGTGTAGACCTGGTTGTTCATTCGTTGACCAAATACATTAACGGTCATGGTGACTCGATGGGCGGTGTGGTCTTGGGTTCTACCAAGATGATGAATCACATCAAGCACGATGCACTGGTTGACCTTGGGGCAACCATCTCGCCGTTCAATGCCTGGTTAATCATGCGGGGCTCAGTCACCCTGCCTTTGCGTTTGAAGCAGCACCTGAGCAATGCGGAAAAACTGGCTGTGTATCTCGAGTCAGATGACCGTATTGCCTATGTTTATTACCCCGGGCTTGCCTCTCATCCGCAGCATGAATTAGCTCAGCGGCAATTTGCCGGTCGTGGTTTTGGGGCAATGATGGCCTTCGCAGTGAAAGGTGATCCAGACACCCAAAATCGCTTTGTTTCTAACTTGCGCATTATTACGTCTGCCGTTTCACTGGGCCATGATGAGACGCTCATTGTTCATGTAGGCGCTGAGGGCCGTGGCGGCTTTGACAAGTATCCCAAGGAATTTCAGGAGTACGGCCACTTGCGTTTATCGGTGGGGCTTGAGGACGCAGATGATCTGATTAAAGATATTTGCCTTGCCTTGGATGAAACGTTCAAATGACCTGGCAAATTTGATTATTGGTTTTTGTCTTACAGTATCACGCACAGGGTTTGGTCAACCCGTCTTTACCCCCGTACATGCGGGGGTCTTTTTAATTTTAGATAAGTTTTCGCATGTGTTGCCGAATCTTGCCTGAAACGAGAAAGGTGATTTTTAGTTAACGGGGCTTAGGGGGATTAATTGTGGCTTGGATAAGCTTGATTGTTGCTGGGCTGCTCGAAGTGGTTTGGGCGTTTTCAATGAAACAATCTGAGGGCTTTACACGCGTAGTACCCACCATTGTGACTTTGGTTATGGTGGTAGCCAGCTTTGCGCTGCTCTCCTTCTCGATGAAAAGTCTTCCGCTAGGCACCGCTTATACGATCTGGACGGGTATCGGGGCGGTTGGCGCTTTTTTAGTTGGCATTGCTTTTCTCGGAGAGCCAGCCAGTATTCTGCGAGTGGCTGCCGCGATTTTAATTGTTTCCGGTTTGGTGATGATGAAAGTGGCTTCGACATAAATTTTCGAGCATTTTGCTCATGAAATTGATCAGTTTGCCATATTCTCTGAAGTGGCATTGCCAATGTAGTGTTGGTAATAAGGCGATCGCCTCATAATAATAACTTACGGAGCTATGTGTTCAGCTATAGAATTTTTACTGCCCTTGAATCCAATTACAATACCTAGGGATGTACATATGAACTCGCTAAGAAAAATGTGTTTTATCGCGCTCTTTCCACTGTGTTTGAATGTGGCGTGGGCCAAAGATTACACAATCCTGCGCTTTGGCGTGGATGCTAACTACGCGCCCTTCGAGTCGAAAGCGGCTGATGGCAGCCTCAAGGGGTTTGACATTGATTTGGGTAATTCGATTTGCGCCAAACTTCAAGTTAAATGCATCTGGGTCGAGAGCGATTTTGACGGTCTGATCCCAGGCCTCAGAGCCGGTAAGTTCGATGGTATTCTCTCATCCATGACAGTGACGCCAACGCGCGCAAAAGCCATCGACTTTTCAAATGAATTGTTTTCTGGGTTCACGGCCTACGTGTTCAAAAAAGGTTCGGGCCTCAACGCAGACGTAGCGTCACTCAAGGGTAAAACGGTCGGCTACTTCCAGGGCAGCATCCAGGAAGCCTATGCAAAAGCTGTTCTGGATAAAGCAGGCGTTAAAATTCAGTCCTATCAGAACCAGGACCAAGTGTATTACGACCTCGTAGCGGGGCGGCTGGATGGATCCCTGCAGGACGCATTACAGGCCCAGTTAGGTTTTCTCAACTCGCCGCAGGGTGCCGATTACGAAATCAGCCCGTCCGTCGAGAGCCCTTATCTTCCCTCCAAAACCGCCATCGGCGTTGCCAAGGGCAACGTGGAACTCAAGGCATTGCTCGATAAAGCGATCCAGGCCCTGCACGAAGATGGCACCTACGATTCGATCCAGAAGCAGCACTTCGGCGATCTGAATCTTTACAGCGGCAAATAACCACCCGGCGCTCACCCCCTGGATGGGCGCTTTTCGCTATAGGTTGCTGATCATGTTCGACACACTATTAGGCGTGCTGGGGCTCTCTGCATTCAGCCTGAAGGGGTTTGGCCCTTTACTGCTCGAAGGCGCCTGGATGACCGTCAAGCTGTCCCTTTCTTCCCTGGCGCTGAGTGTGCTGCTGGGGCTGATCGGGGCCAGCGCCAAACTGTCCAGCCTCAAGCTACTACGTCTGCCAGCGCAGCTCTACACCACACTGATCCGGGGGGTGCCGGATCTGGTACTGATGTTATTGATTTTCTACAGCCTGCAAACCTGGCTGACCCTGATTACAGTGGCTCTGGGGTGGGAATACATAGAGATCAACCCCTTTGTCGCGGGGGTTATCACCCTTGGCTTCATCTACGGTGCTTATTTCACCGAGACCTTCCGCGGCGCGATGCTGGCAGTCCCTCGCGGCCAGGTCGAAGCGGCCACGGCTTATGGGTTAAGCCGTACTCAGCGTTTTCGCTTCGTGATGTTCCCGCAAATGATGCGGTTCGCTTTGCCTGGGCTTGGCAACAACTGGATGGTCATTCTCAAGGCCACTGCACTGGTCTCGATCATTGGCTTGGCTGACCTGGTAAAAGCCGCCCAGGATGCGGGGAAAAGCACCTACCAGTTGTTCTTTTTCCTGGTGCTCGCTGCCTTGACGTACCTGGTCATCACCAGCCTCTCCAATGTTGTACTGCGCTACCTGGAAAGGCACTACGCAGCAGGTTCAAGGGAGGCGGTGCGATGATTGAACTTCTACAGGAGTACTGGAGGCCTTTCTTCTACAGCGATGGTCAGCAAATAACCGGGCTGGCCATGACCTTGTGGCTGCTCAGTGCCTCACTGTTCATCGGCTTTATTGTGTCGGTTCCGCTGTCCATCGCTCGAGTGTCGCCCAGGTTTTATGTGCGCTGGCCGGTGCAGTTCTACACCTATCTGTTCCGGGGGACGCCGCTCTACATTCAGTTGTTGATCTGCTACACGGGGATCTACAGCCTGGCTGCCATACGAACACAACCTGTGCTTGATGCGTTTTTTCGCGATGCGATGAATTGCACCATTCTTGCTTTTGCCCTGAATACTTGCGCCTACACCACGGAGATATTTGCAGGGGCAATTCGCAACATTGCCCATGGCGAGGTTGAGGCTGCGAAAGCTTATGGCCTCTCAGGTTGGAAGCTCTATGCGTTTGTGATCATGCCATCAGCCTTGCGTCGCTCGCTGCCGTATTACAGCAACGAAGTCATCCTGATGCTGCACTCGACCACGGTGGCATTCACCGCAACGGTGCCGGACATTCTTAAAGTCGCCCGCGACGCGAACTCCGCGACCTTCTTGACCTTTCAATCGTTTGGGATTGCGGCATTGATTTACCTGGCGGTGACCTTTGCCCTGGTCGGCCTGTTTCGAATCGCCGAGCGTCACTGGTTGGCTTTTCTTGGTCCGACTCACTGAGCCCAGTAGCTGACACTGCTGCTCCAATCCGCGTTAGAGGATGACTGCAAACATGTACAAATTGACTGTTGAAGGGCTACACAAAAGTTACGGTAGCCATGAAGTGCTCAAGGGCGTATCCCTGCATGCCAAAACAGGCGACGTGATCAGCCTGATCGGCGCCAGTGGCTCTGGAAAGAGTACGTTCCTGCGCTGCATTAATTTTCTCGAAACACCCAACGACGGTGCCATGAGTCTGGATGGCAAACCGATCTGCATGGTCAAAAACCATTTGGGGCTGCGCGTGGCGGATGACCGTGAATTGCAACGATTGCGCACCCGCCTGGCCATGGTGTTCCAGCACTTCAACCTGTGGGGCCACCTGACCGTGTTGGACAACATCACCATTGCTCCTCGGCGGGTGCTGGGTGTGAGCAAAAAAGATGCGGAAGATCGTGCCCGGCGATACTTGGAAAAGGTGGGACTGCCTGCCCGTGTTGCCGATCAATTCCCAGCGTTTCTGTCCGGGGGGCAACAGCAACGGGTGGCCATTGCTCGCGCACTTGCGATGGAGCCTGAAGTCATGCTGTTCGACGAGCCTACGTCTGCGCTGGACCCTGAAGTGGTGGGCGAAGTGTTGAAAGTCATCCAAGGGCTCGCAGAAGAAGGGCGGACCATGATCATGGTGACCCATGAAATGGGATTTGCCCGCAAGGTTTCGAACCAACTGCTGTTTCTTCATCAGGGGCTTGTCGAAGAGCAAGGCGGGCCGGAGATCCTGGATAACCCGCGCAGTGAGCGTCTGCAACAATTTTTGTCTAATGGGCTGAAGTGAAAAACCTTCTGTATGAAAACTGCAAGTGAAACCCAGATGGCTGTTGCAACGTTGGGGCGTATCGACGAGGCGATCGTTGATGTGCTGCGCCATAACGGGCGTATCACTTATAAAAAACTCGCCTCATTGGTGAACCTGAGTGAGAGCCCTTGCCAGCAACGTGTACGTAAGCTGGAAAGGCTAGGGGTCATCCGTGGCTATGGGGCCTTCATCGACGAGCACAAGCTCTCACCTGGTTTATCTCTGCTGGTGCTGGTTGGATTGGCTGATGGCAAGGGGCTCTGCGGGCAAAAGGCGTTTGAAGCCGTAGCCGTTGCTTGCCCGCAAGTCATTGAGTGCCAGCTCATCAGTGGTGCGCTTGATTACTGTCTACGCATGCGTTGCCGGGATATGGGGCATTTCCGCTCGCTCACTGAACGTTGGTTGGAAAGTGCTGAGCTGTATATCGAGAAACTGGCGGCCTATCCAGAGTTGGCCGTCATCAAGCCTTCATCGACGCACCTTGGTATCGAATAACAATTACAACACTCCAAGCCTATGGATAAACCATGATGATTGCCAATCAGAAGTTCAGTCATAAAGTACTGCTTTCTGCCTCCCTATGATTGGGCAGAGCTCGCAGCACTTAACGTTGAAGAAATTTTATATTCTCGCACTTTGCAGGCGAGCCTCCCTTCTCTGAAACGGGTGAAGTCCATGATCGTTCGACCCATGCTGCCTGGTATCCGTGCCATTGAAGCTGAAATGATTGAGTTGCGCCGCCATCTTCATGCTTATCCGGAGCTCAGCCTTAAGGAGTTCAAAACCTCAGATCTGGTTGCTGCCAAGCTCCAGTCGTGGGGATTTGAGGTGCATCGTGGTTTTGGGGGGACCGGCGTCGTAGGGCGTTTGCAGCATGGTTGTGGACGTAAGATCATTGGTATTCGGGCAGATATGGATGCGTTGCCGATTCTGGAGCAGACTGGATTGCCGTATGCGAGCCAGCATCCAGGTGCCATGCATGCCTGTGGTCATGACGGCCATACTGCAATGCTGCTGGCTGCCGCGAAGCACCTAGCCAACAGCCGGCAGTTCGACGGTACGCTGGTGGTCATCTTTCAGCCTGCCGAAGAAAGCGATGGGGGCGCGCAGAAAATGCTGGATGATGGTCTCCTGGAGCGATTTCCCTGTAATGCGTTGTTCGGCATGCACAACATGCCTGGGTTGCCAGTAGGGAAGTTGGGTTTTCGGGCCGGGCCGTTCATGGCCTCTACTGACACTGTTGAAATTCGAATTGATGGTATGGGTGGGCATGGAGGAATGCCACATAAAGCCATTGACCCCATACTTACTGGAGGGGCAATTGTCATGGCGCTGCAAAGTATTGTGTCGCGCAATACGGATCCTCTGGAGATGGCGGTTATCACTGTGGGTTCCTTTCATTCTGGTGAGGCGCCCAACGTTATTCCGGGGCATGCGGTACTCCAACTATGCGTTCGCGCTTTGAAGCCTAACGTTCGAGCTGACCTTCTCAAGCGGATTGTTCAGGTTGCCCAAGCTCAGGCGCTTAGCTTCGGCGCCAGTGTCAGTGTGGAGGTTGATAGGGGAGAATCATTGCCGCCCCTGATAAATGATCCTCAGCTTACTGCGTTTGCCCGTCAGGTCGCTGTAGATTGGTTGGGAGAAGAAGGGGTGATTCAAGACATGGCACCCATCGCTGCCAGTGAAGATTTTGCAGTGATGCTTGAGCATTGTCCTGGCAGCTATCTCTTTATCGGTAATGGTGATGGGGAGGGGGGGTGCATGGTGCATAACGCAGGCTACGACTTCAACGATGACTGCCTGGGGACTGGGGCTAGTTACTGGGTTCGGTTAGTTGAACAGTTTCTGGTTTGAGTCGGTCGAGACCAGGTGCAGTACCTAACCGATCCAGCACCATTTTTTCTTTACCCTGCTCCATCGTATTCTGCCAGCGTGCTGATGGAGAGGGTCCTATGCAAACTCCTGCAGATGGCTCGCGCCCATGTGGATCAGTCTGGACTGATCCCAAAAGTGCGTGCATGGCTATTCCAGAGTATTGCCGTTATTGCCATCGTAGCAATCGGCTTGTTTCTGTTCGACAGTACCCAGACCAACCTCCAGAAGTGTGGGCTTTACCCCGGGCTTCAGCTTCCTTGATTGCAGTGCAGGTTTCGGCATCGCTCAACACCTGATCGACTACACCGAAGCGGACACCTATCCACTCGATAGCTGTCCCATCATGCTGTGTGCTTCCCCATCTGGCCGTTGCGAAGATTTTGCGGCAGGCCAGACGGGGAAGCTTTTTTAACGGTAGTGGCGGGTCATCGATTCCAGAGCGATAGGCGCTGCCCGGCACAGAAGCATTTCCGCAACGAGCGTTGGCTCAAGTTTGAAACGAATAGTCATGCAGTACGACCGCCGAGTACCTCAGCCACCCAGTCGGCGATGTACTGGCCGGCATTGATACTGTTGTCGAAGCTCGAATGCTGCACGCCGCCCTCACGTTCGGTGAAGATTTTCAGTTCGCGTTTGGGGCTGTTGACCAACTGTTCGTAAGTGCGGTGGGCCCACTTCAATGGAATCTGCGAATCCTTTTCTCCGTGGGTGACCAGGAAGGGCACCTTGATGCGGTCCAGGATGCCGTCCAGATGAACGTTCTCGGCGATGGTCATGAACTCGTCCGTGTCCTTGGCACCCCAGACCCAAGACACATGCGACCAATAATGCGGCACCGGGAAGCTGCCTTCCTTTTCCATTCGACGTTTCTGCACATCACGCCAATCATGGTTGGCCCCCCATACGACGCCGCACGCGAAGCGCGGCTCGAAGGCTACCGCGCGCGGGCAGTAGTAGCCTCCAAGCGACACACCTTCCAGGCCGATGCGTTTGGCGTCGACATCGTCGCGGGTTTCCAGCCAATCCACCACGCGGCTGGCCCAATGCTCACTGTCGAAACGCGCAGTCAGATTATGTAGCCGGAGCGCTTCGCCCGTCCCGGGTTGGTCGATGATCAACGATGACACGCCACGTTTGGCCAGCCAGGCGGGCAGGCCGACGCGGTATTTCATTTCTTTGGTGGAATCCAGTCCATTGACCTGCACCAGGATCGGCGCTGGGCCGCTGACGCCTTCGGCACGGACCAGCAGACCGGAAAGGTGTTTGCCTTCGTAAGGGATTTCAACGCGCTCGCAATTTTCCCGTGCCAGTTCGATACTCCGTTGGAAGGTGTGCAGAAAGCGCTGGTACAGCTCCGTGCGGCCCGGTGCACCGTGGGCCTGCAGGCGTTCGCAGCTCAGGTAATAGGTCGCGGCGCGGTTGTATTTTTCACCGGCAGACAACAGTCGACCCTTGCCTTCGTCTTCTTCCGCCAGGCCGCACAGCTTGTCGGCCATGTTCGCCCAGGTTTCACGGAAGGCTTTGCTGCCGGCGGCATCCGGCTGTTTGGCGGCTTCTTGCAGCGGCGCGCACATTTTCTCGATTTCGCCGATGCGGGCGCCCATTTCAATGGCCAGGTCGACGGAAAGATTCCACACGTAGTTGGTCGGGAAGTAGCGAAACATGATTGTTATTGTCCTTGTGCAAGCAAAGGCAGGCGGCCAAATCCGGAGCGGGGTACGCCAGACCTGACGGTTCGAAGCAGGCTAAGGTGAGGCCCATTGTTTGGCCAATCGCGAGTCAGGATGGGAGGTATTGCGAACGGCGATAGGGCGCATATGCGCCATTGGCTTGAGTCTCGGCGCGCGCATGAATCCTGGCTCGCCGCCGAGCAGCGGGAGCGACTACTGCTCCAGCTCGTTAATGATCTGACTGATTTTCGCCCGCAACCAACGGTGCATCGGATCTCCTTCCATGGTTCGGTGCCAGAGCATGAACTCACGCATGACCGGGATTTTTACTGGTGGCTGCACGATGCGCAGCGGCAGGTAGTTGGCGTAGAGCCTGGCCATGCGCTGGAGCATGGTGGCGACGCGTTGGGTGCCGACGATCAGCTGCGGCAGAGTATTGAAATCATGGGTCACCACTTCCATGCGGCGGGTGAAACCATACTGGCTCATCAACCATTCTTCGACGCTCAGTTGCCGGTTGCGGCCAAAAATCACCGAGACATGGCCCATCTCGATGTACTGGTCGAGGCTGATGCTGTCGCCCACCAACGTGTTGCCGTCCCACACTACGCAGACGTGTTCTTCTTCAAACAGTAGCTGCGAGGGGTGGCCTTCGATCAGGTAGTGTTCAGGCACGATCATCATGTCGGCCTCACCGCGCATCAGCATCTCGGTGGACGTGTCGCCAGGGCCGAGCAGTTCAAAGGTGATATGCGGTGCTTCCAGGGAGATCTTCTGGATCACCCGGGCAAACAGGACGCTGATCAGATAGTCCGAGGTGATCAGGCGAAAATGACGCTTGCTGGTGGCGGGGTCGAACACTGGTTTGGCGGTGATCGAGGACTGGATCGTCAGCAGCACCTGGCGCACCGGCGCCGCCAGTTCGCGGGCATAAGGCGTGGGCTGCATCTTGCGTCCGACCTGCGCCAGCAGCTCATCTTCGAAGTAGAGGCGCAGCCTGCCCAGTACGCCGCTGGTGGCGGATTGTGTCATGTGCAGGCGTTCGGCGGCGCGGGTGATGTTCTGCTCTTCCAGCAACACATCCAGCGCCACCAGGAGGTTGAGATCCAAGTGGTTAAAACGCATGGCGGTCTCGATTTTTGTATTTATTTTGTAAATACCTTCCGGCCTTCCTATCGCGGCGTCAAGTCCCGTGAATGGATGAGTCGAACGACGCCTGGTTCGATTTTCCATGTCACTTGCGCCGCGCAGCCAGGTATCGCATTTGCCGATAGGTCGCATCCCGACAAGCGATTAGTCAGTGGGTTTTTGCCCCTTCAGTATCGGCCCACAGTCGGTTGGCGTGACGCTTCATCGACTTCAAGACCCGCCTCGGCAGCGCTCCGCCTGGCACGGTTCCCGTAAGCGGGGTGCTGGCCTGCGCTGAATAATTACAATGGAGTGGTAACTCAATGAACATCATTGGCCTTGATGCCTTGATTTTTGGCGTCGACGATATTCAAGCCTGTACCCATTGCCTGCGTGACTACGGCCTGCGCCCTGTCGATGTCGACAGCGAGGGCGGTCGTTTTGAAGCCCTCGACGGCACGGCGGTGATTATCCGTCATGCAGACGATGCTCGTTTGCCGGTGGCCATCGGGCCTGCTCCCTCGATTCGGGAAACCGTTTATGGCGTGGCCGGCGTGGCTGACCTCGAGGCCATCGCCGATGAGTTGGGGCGCGACCGCCCGGTGACCCGCGGTGCCGATGGCTCCGTGCACAGCGTGGACGATATGGGCTTTGCCATTGGTTTCCAGATCAGCGTGCGGCGTGCGTACAGCGCGCCCGCCGACCTGACTAACGCACCGGGCCATGTCCCCCAGCGGCCGGTCAACCAGCCGGGCATCAGCCCCGATATGCAGGCTTTGCCGCGTACCCTGTCCCACGTGGTGTATTTCGTGCCGGATGCAGCCAAGGCCGAGGTTTTTTACCAGCGCCTGGGCTTCGTGACCACCGACACCTTTGTCGGCGCGGGTCCGTTCATGCGGCCGGCCGGTTCCGATGACCATCACTGCCTGTTCATGATCCAGACACCGCCACACATGAAGGGTTGCGAGCATTTCACCTTTCACATGGGCAGCGGCACTGAAGTCCTGCTGGCCGGACGTCGCTTCGAGCAGCAAGGCTGGACCAGCTTCTGGGGGCCGGGCCGCCATCTCTTCGGTTCCAACTGGTTCTGGTACTTCAACAGTCCGTTGGGCTGTCACATCGAATACGACGCCGATATGGACAAGCACGATGACGCCTGGCAAGCGCGCCAGGCGCCACTGTCGGCGGATAATTCGCAATTGTTCCTGTTCACCTCCCGGGAAAAATGGTTCCCGAGCGGCCCTCCGCCCAAGCAGGCCTGAGTGTGGAGGTTGTCCATGAGTCACGAGGCCCTGGTGCTCTGTTGCCTGGATGAACTGGTGGAAGGGCAGGCCCGCGGGTTCGATCCCCTGGGCACGGGGAAGGACAGTGTGTTCGCCCTGCGCCATGACGGCGAAGTGCGGGTCTATCGCAACAGCTGTCCGCACCTGGAGGTGCGCCTGGAGTACCGCAAGGATCGTTTTCTCAGCGTCGATGGCCGCCAGATCGTCTGTTACGCCCATGGTGCCCGGTTCCTTCCGGACAGTGGTCTGTGCGTCTACGGGCCGTGCCTGGGGGACAGCCTGAGCGCACTGCAATGGCATGCAGAGGCCGATTGGCTGGTGCTCGAAGCGGATCAGTTGGAGGCGTATGCATCCTGATTAACGTATCGCGGTAGCTGATACATCGTATCCCTACATGCGATTAGTCAAACGCCTGCTTTGCCGAGAAAGTGAACACAACGCGGTAGCGAATGCGTGCAAACACAGCCGGTGGTCAAGCCTGGGATCGCTCCGGCAGAACGCTAGCGTGAATAACAAGAATAAGAGTGAGACGAGCATGAACGCAGTGAAAAAGGTGCTTATCGTCGGTGGTGGTATCGGTGGTCTATGTGCGGCAATCGCTTTGCGTCGCCAGGACATCGAAGTCGATCTTGTCGAGCTCAAGACGCAGTGGACAGTCTATGGCGTTGGCATCATCCAGCAGAGTAACGTCGTCCGTGAGATGGCCAAGCTGGGTGTGTTGGACGGCTACTTGGATGCCGCCTACGCGTTCGAGGATGTGACCATCAACACCACCGCCGGTGAACAACTGGCGCGAATTCCCGGCAAGCGCCTGGCGGGGCCCGAGTATCCAGCCAACGTCGGCATCTCGCGCCTGGCCCTGCATCAAGTCCTCAGCGAAACCGTTGCTGCCCTTGGCGTCTCGGTTCGTCTGGGCCTGAGTGTCGAGTCGCTGGAGCAGATGGGCGAGGGCGTCGATGTGCTGTTCACCGATGCCAGTCGCGGTCGCTACGACCTGGTCGTCGGCGCCGATGGCCTGTACTCCCACCTGCGCGGTCTGCTGTTTGGCGAGCAGTACCTGCCGCGCTTCACCGGTCAATCGGTGTGGCGCTACAACTTTCCTCGTGCCGCTGGAATTGATCATCTGGCCACCTTCCAGGGACCTGCCGGTAACGCCGGACTGGTGCCGCTGGGCCGCGACCAGATGTACCTGTTCGTGACTTCCCATGAGCCCGCCAACCCCAGGATGGAGGCTGCCACGCTGGCGACCCAGATGCGCCAGCGCCTGAGTGGTTTCACCGGGCTGATCGGCGAACTGCGCGAGCAAATAACCGACAGCGACCAGGTGGTCTACAAGCCGCTGGAGGTGCTGTTCGTCAGCGAGCCCTGGTACCGCGGCCGTGTCGTGTTGATTGGCGACGCAGTGCATGCCACGACGCCGCACTTGGGCCAAGGGGCCGGCATGGCCATTGAAGATGCTGTCGTGCTTGGCGAAGAGTTGATCGCCGGCGGCAGCCTCGAACAGCAGCTCCAACGCTTTATGGCGCGCCGTTATGAGCGCTGCAAATTCATCAGCGACAGCTCGGTGCTGGCCGGTGACAAGGAAATGGCCCACGACAGCAGCTTCGACCGGATCGGCCTGGTCAGGCGGATGCTCGACGTCACGGCAGCGCCTATCTGAGGCGCCGGCAAAACTGAATTTGCTCTCCCATGGATGCTTCATGCCTGTGCAGGCTTGGCCCGGTTCGACTGCGGGCGCCGTTCCACCAGAAGAGCTGACATACAACAACAATAAAGAGGGTTACTTCGATGGCTACTCGCAAGTTCGCTGCGTCGCGGCGCGTCCCCTTCACCCTGACCCTTGCGGCCAGCCTGGGGCTTGGCGCTTCGGCTGCCCAGGCCTTTCAGATCGACACCGGTAGTCCCGATCTCAGCTTGCGCTGGGACAACACGCTGAAGTACAGCGCGGCCTGGCGCCTGAAGGAGCCCAGCAGCAAGCTTAGCGAGGGGCAGACGGCGCTGAACCAGAATGACGGTGATCACAACTTCGGCAAGGGCCTGATCTCCAATCGCCTGGATATTCTTTCCGAACTGGACATCGGTTTTCACAACTTTGGTGCCCGTCTGAGCGGTGCGGCCTGGTACGACACTGTCTACCAGGACCGCAACGACAACAACGACGCGGCCAGTGCCAACCAGCGTTCGGTGGGTTTCAACGAGTTCACCAGTGATACCCGTCAACTGCACGGCGGTGACGGTGAACTGTTGGATGCGTTCGTCTACTGGAACGGTGAGCTGGCCGACCGTACCTTGTCGGTTCGCGCCGGGCGCCACGGGCTGATCTGGGGCGAGAGCCTGTTCTTCGGCGGCAACGGCATTGCCGGAGCCATGGCGCCGGTGGACGTGGTCAAGGCGCAATCGGTGCCCAACACCCAATTCAAGGAAATCACCCGACCGGTCAACCAGCTCTCGACCGCCTACCAACTAACCGACGATGTGTCATTGGGCGCCTTCTACCAGTTGGAGTGGGAAGCCACCCGCTTGCCGGGCGCCGGTAGCTATTTCTCCACCAGCGATACCATCGGCGACGGCAATGAACGGCTGATCACCGGCGGGCCGTTCCCGGATTTCCTCGGCGGTAATGCCAACAGCCCGGCTGCGTTTTTCCATGGCAAGGACAAGAAAGCCAGGAGTTCCGGCCAGGGCGGCCTGCAGCTCAAGTACAACACCGGGACGACGGATTACGGTCTTTACGCGCTCCAATATCACGAGAAAACCCCAATGCTGTACTTGCGGCCGAATGCCACCGGGCCGAACTTCAGTACCGGGCAAGTCGGCGAATACTCCTGGGTTTACCCGGAAGATATCCGTGTCCTTGGGGCCAGTTTCGCGACCTCCGTGGGCGAATACAGCTTTGCCGGCGAGGCATCGATGCGCTGGAACATGCCGCTGGTGTCTGACGCCCAAACCGTCCTGGCGGGCGTCGAGGCAGACAACAACGATAACGCCCTCTATGCCGTCGGCCGTACGGCTCACGTCAACCTCAATGTCCTGGCATCGCTGGGCCCTTCCTTTGTCGCCAATGAAGCCAGCCTGGTAGGGGAAATCGCCTGGAACCGCCTGCTCGCCGTAACCAGGAACCGCGCCGCCCTAGACCCTAACGCCACTGATGATGGCCTGGGCTTGAAGTTGGTTTACACGCCCACCTATCGCCAGTTCTTTCCGGGCGTGGATATCAGCGTGCCGCTGGGCATCAGCTATTTCCCCATGGGCAAGTCGGCTGTGATCAGCGGGTTCGGCCCCGACAGAGGCGGGGACATGAACATCGGCGTCTCCGCCACCTATTTGGACCAAGTGACGGTGGGGCTGACCTACACCCACTTTTACGGTCCCGAGGACACCAGCCTCAACGCCGCCAACCAGTTCAATTACAAGCAGTCGCTGAAGGATCGGGATTACCTGGCTTTCTCCGTCAAGACCACGTTCTAAGAGGATTTGCGCATGACCATTCAGTTCACTCTAAAGGCCTTGTGCTTAACCCTGCTGGCCGCTGCCGCGCCGATGGCCTTGGCCGCCAGCGCCGAACAAGCGGCCGCGCTGGGCAAGACCCTGACGCCCTTCGGTGCCGAGAAAGCCGGCAATGCCGACGGCAGTATTCCGGCCTGGGACGGTGGCTACACCAAGGTTGATCCAGGCTACGTCTCGGGCGGCAAACGCAGCGATCCATTTGCTGCGGACAAACCCTTGTACAGCATCACCGCCCAGAACCTGGCCAAGTACGCCGACAAACTCAGCGACGGCACCAAGGAGCTGTTCAAGCGTTTCCCGGACACCTATCGCATCGATGTCTATCCGACCCGGCGCACGGCGGCCGCGCCGCAGTGGGTCTATGACAACACGTTCAAGAATGCGACCCGCGCCAAACTGGTCGACAGCAGCGCCGGACTGATCCCCGACGGTGCCTATGGCGGGATCCCGTTCCCGATTCCACAGAATGGTACCGAAGCCATCTGGAACCATGTGCTGAACTGGCGCGGCACTTCGGTGGCGGGGCACTTTCGCCACTATCTGATGACCGCTGACGGCAACCAGGTGATGACCAGCGACGGCCTGTTGACCCAGGAAATGCCCTACTACTTTCAGGAGGGCGGCCCTGAGAACTATTCGGGCGACTACTGGCAGGTGCACTTTGTCAATCTCGGCCCGGCGATTCGTGCCGGTGAGCAGATCCTGGGGCGTGAAAACATCAACGGTGACAAATCCCAGGCCCATGTCTACCTGAGCGGTCAACGCCGGGTACGCACGCTGCCCAACGCTTGCTGCGATACGCCGACGCCGTCCACTGCCGGGGTCATGTCCTTCGATGAGTTGAGTGTGTGGGGTGGTCGCACGGACCGGTTCGACTGGAAACTGGTGGGCAAGCAGGAGATGTATGTCCCCTACAACACCAACAAGGTGCAAAACGCTGCCCAGCCGCAGGACCTGCTGGGCAAGCACCATCTGAACCCGGACTACGTGCGCTGGGAATTGCACCGCGTCTGGGTGCTCGAATCGACGGTGGCCGCCGGCAAGCGCCACCAGTTGCCCAAGGGGCGTTACTACCTCGATGAAGACACTTGGCAAGCCCTGCTCGGCGACCGTTGGGATGCCAGCGGCCAACTGGCCAAGACCCTCTGGTCGCTGCCTTCCGTATTGCCCGACCTGCCTGGGCTGGTGCAACTCTCTTCAGGTTTTTATGACCTGACCTCCGGTGCGTGGTTTATCCAGAATCTCTATGCCGGGTTGCCGGATCAGTATCGCGCGGTCGATCGCTACAAGTCCTCGGAGTTCTCGCCCGCGGCGATGGCGGGGCGTGGCGTGCGTTAGACCTGAGCCGAGAGTGAAGGGCAGGCCTGCCGGTCTGCCCTTGGGATACGAGTGTTTGTCCGAGGTAGGTTATGAACAGAATCAGTCAGGCGAGCGCGTTGCTGTTGGCCTTGTATTTGCCCCTCGCCACGAGCGAGTGTCTGGCCGGGTCGGCAGCGGTGGGCGTGCCGCTCAATACCCCGGCCATGCGGGTACCGGCTGCGCAGAACGGCGTATTGATCGACCTGGCGCGTGCCGGCACACGCCTGGTGGCCGTGGGTGAGCGCGGCCTGGTGCTGTTCTCCGACGACAATGGGCAAAGCTGGCACCAGGCTTCGGTACCGGTTTCGGTCAGCCTGACGGCGGTGCGGTTCGTGGATGCGCAAAAGGGCTGGGCAGTCGGTCATGCGGGCGTGGTGCTGGCGACGCTGGACGGCGGCGAGCACTGGACGCTGCAGCTCGACGGCGTACGCGTGGCACAGCTGGAACTGGACGCCGCCAAGGCGGAACAAGCCACCGCTGTCGACCCGGATGCCGCCCTGATACGGGTACAAAATGCCGAGCGTCTTGTCGCCGATGGTCCAGACAAACCCTTTCTGGCACTGGAGTTCGTCGACGCACATCGCGGGCTGATCGTCGGTGCCTACGGTTTGGCGCTGCTGACCACCGATGGTGGCGCCACCTGGCAATCGCTGATGGGGCAAATTGCCAACCCCAACGGCTTGCACCTGTACGCCATCAGTCGCCACGGCACACGTTGGTTCCTGGCTGGCGAGCAGGGCTACCTGGCACGCTCGGACGACGATGCGCTGTCGTTCAGTCAACTGGACAGCCCCTACGAAGGTAGTTTCTTCACCCTGCAGAACCGCGCGGATGGCGCGCTGATGGTCGCCGGTCTGAAGGGCAATGCCTTTGTCTCCCACGACGCCGGCGCAAGTTTCCAGCGTCTTTCGGTGCCCGTACCGATCTCCTTCAACGACGCCACACGCCTGGCCGACGGCCAACTACTGCTGGTCAACCAGGGCGGCATGCTGTTTCGCAACAGCGAGCAGACCGGGGCGGCGCTGCTGCCGTTGGGAACGCCCTTGGGCAAACCTGTTTCAAGTGTGATCGAGGCCGCCGATGGCAGCTTGATCGTTGCCGGTTTCACCGGGCTGCAGCGTCTTGCGCAGCCAGCCACTGCCGCTTCGGAGTGAGGTTATGAAGTCCCCTGGAAGTTTTCCCCAGTCCCCAGCAAATGCGGTCGATGACTTTGATCCGCGCTCCGGCTCGCTGCTCGAACGCGCATTGTTCAACCATCGCCTGTGGGTGTTGCTGCTGTGCCTGGCGACCACGTTGGTGCTGGGTTGGCAGTCCGGCCGTGTCGAGCTCAATGCCAGTTTCGAAAAAATGATCCCCACCCATCAGCCCTATATCGCCAACTACCTGGAGCACCAGAAGGAGCTGAGCGGGCTGGGGAATGCGGTGCGTATCGCGGTGGTCAACAAGCATGGCGACATCTACGACAGCGCCTACCTCAAGACCCTGCAGGCGTTGAGCGACAAGATCTACCTGCTGCCCGGTGTCGACCGTGCGTACATGAAATCGCTCTGGACGCCGGCCACGCGCTGGGTGGCGGTGACCGAGGCGGGCCTGGAGGGTGGGCCGGTCATTCCGGATAACTACGATGGCGGCGCAGCGAGCCTTGCGGCATTGCGGCGCAACGTGCAGTTGTCCAACGAAATCGGCCAGTTGGTGGCGTTCGACCAGGCTTCGAGCATCATCCAGGTACCGCTGCTGCAGCGCACCCCGGACGGCAAACCCTTGGACTACAGCCAACTGTCGCAACAGTTGGAATCATTGCGCAGCCAATACCAGAGCGACAGCATCGACATCCGCATCACCGGTTTCGCCAAGAAAGTCGGTGACCTGATTGCCGGCCTACGGCAAATCCTGATGTTCTTCGCCGTGGCGATCCTGATCACCACGGTGGTGCTTTATTGGTACACCCGCTGCATTCGCAGCACTCTGTTGGTGGTGTTCTGCTCATTGGTGGCGGTGGTTTGGCAGCTCGGCTTGCTGCCGCTGCTCAATTATCAACTGGACCCCTATTCGGTGCTGGTGCCGTTCCTGGTGTTTGCCATTGGCATGAGCCACGGCGCACAGAAGATGAACGGCATCATGCAGGATATCGGGCGCGGCATGCACCGGGTGGTCGCCGCACGCTTCACCTTCCGCCGCCTGTTTCTCGCCGGCCTCACCGCGCTGCTGTGTGATGCGGTCGGTTTCGCGGTGCTGATGATCATCAAGATCCAGGTGATCCAGGACCTGGCGATGATTGCCAGTATCGGCGTGGCGGTGCTGATTTTCACCAATTTGATCCTGCTGCCGATATTGCTTTCTTATGTGGGGGTCAGCCGCCGTGCGGCGCAACTGAGCCTGAAAAGCGAGCACGCCGAACTGGCCGGCCACAATCGCCACGGATTCTGGCGCTTCCTCGACCTGTTCACCCAGCGCCGGTGGGCGGCGCTGTGCATCGCCCTGAGCCTGGCGCTGGCGACGCTCGGCTTCATCGTCAGCCTGCAATTGAAAGTCGGTGACCTGGATGCGGGCGCGCCTGAGCTGCGGGCCGACTCGCGCTACAACCAGGATGATGCATTCCTGACCCGGCATTACGGCGCCAGCAGCGATCTGTTCGCGGTCATGATCAAGACACCCGCCAGCGCCTGTTCGCGCTATGACATCCTGAACAAGGTCGATGCCCTCGACTGGCAGTTGCGCACCTTGCCGGGTGTCGATTCGACCAATTCCCTGGCGTTGCTCAACCGCCGCATGCTGATGGGCCTGAGCGAAGGCAGCCCGAAATGGTATGAGCTGCAGAACAACCAGGCGATGCTCAACATGGTCACCGCCGGGGCACCGCGCGGTTTGTACAACGAAGACTGCAGCCTGCTGACACTGTACGTCTACCTCTCCGACCACAAGGCGCAAACCTTGAGCCGCCTGGTGGATCACGTCGAGCAATTCGCCGCGGCGAACAATACCGATGACGTCCAGTTCCTCCTGGCCGCTGGCAATGCCGGGATCGAGGCCGCGACCAACATCGTCGTCAGGCAGGCCAACCGCGAAATGCTGTTCTGGGTCTACGGCGCGGTGATCCTGCTGTGCCTGATCACCTTCCGTTCCTGGCGCGCCACGATTTGCGCGGTGATTCCGCTGATGCTCACATCGATCCTCTGTGAGGCGCTGATGGTCTGGCTGAACATCGGCGTCAAGGTCGCGACCCTGCCGGTGATTGCCCTCGGCGTGGGCATCGGCGTCGACTACGCGCTGTACGTGATGAGCATCCTGCTCGGTCATATGCGCCAGGGCACAAGCTTGTCTGAGTCGTATTACCGGGCACTGCTGTCCACCGGCAAGGTGGTGATGCTGACTGGCGTGACCTTGGCGATCGGCGTGGCCACCTGGATGTTTTCGCCAATCAAGTTCCAGGCTGATATGGGCGTGCTGCTGGCCTTCATGTTCGTCTGGAACATGGTCGGTGCGCTGGTTCTATTGCCAGCCCTGGCTCACTTCCTGTTGCCGAGCAAGCGGGTGAGCGCGGGGCAGGCCGAAGCCAGACCCAGCCATTCGACGAGCTTGCCGATGATGCCTGCCGTAGCCGAGGAGGGGGCTTGCGTGAAGCACTCGCTACGCCTGACTTCAGAGCACGATCAAACGATAAAAGACGCCAATCCCGTCGCGTCATAACAACAAAAAAGGACGTTCCCATGCCTCGTGTGCATTTGTTCCAGCAGTCTCTATGGTTCGACCTCATCGCCGGCCTGAGCGCCTTTGGTATGGCATTTTGCGCGGCGCAACCTGCGGAGGTGTGCGATGAACGTTGAACGCCAGGCGCGGCTACCGCAATCCTTGTTGCTGTTGCTCGGCAGTTGCCTGCCAGTGCTCGGTGCGGTGCTGCTGGCCCCCGTCCTGCCGCGTATGCAGGAACACTTCGCCGACACACCGGGTGTGGCCGTGCTGGTGCCCATCGCCCTGACGCTGCCGGCGTTGATGATTGCGTTGTTGGCTCCCGTGGCCGGAATCATCGCTGACCGGCTGGGGCGCAAACCGTTGTTGATCGGTGCGATGGTGCTCTACACCGTCTGCGGCGTGCTGCCGCTATGGCTGGAGTCGCTGCAGGTCATCGTGATCAGCCGCGCCGGCATCGGTGTGGCCGAAGCGGCGATCATGACCTGCTGCACCACGATGATGGGCGACTACTACAGCGGCGCGCGACGTGAACGCATGTTCGCCCTGCAAATGGTCGCGACCTCATTGTCGGCGGCGATCTTCATTGCCATCGGTGGAGTGCTCGGCGAGCACGGCTGGCGTACCCCGTTTGCCCTGTATGGGTTGGGGCTGGTGTTCCTGCCGCTGATGGCCTGGTTGCTATGGGAGCCGCGTGCGCAGGCGGCCACCCTCACAACGGCGGGCAGGGCATTACCCTGGCGCCCGCTGGCACCGTTGTATGCCCTGGCATTCCTGGCGGGCCTGAGCCTGTTCATCGTGCCGGTACAAGTCGGTTACCTGCTTAACCTGCTGCATGTCGAAGGTTCGCAGCAGATCGGCCTGACCATGGGCGCCAGTCAGTTCGGCGTATTGGTCGGCGCCCTGAGTTTTCGTCTGTTGAGCGGTGTGCCGGCGCAGCGGCAGATGCTCCTGGCCTTCGTCGCGGCCGGGATCGGTGGCGGGCTGCTGGCGGTAGCCGACAGTCACGGGCTGGTGGTGATCGCCGTCCTGATCAACGGTCTGGGCATCGGCCTGATGATGCCGACCCTGCTCACCTGGATCATGAGCCAGGTCGACTTCCAGCAGCGCGGCCGCGCGGCCGGCGGCTTCACGGCGATGTTCTTCGCCGGTGAGTTCGCCAGCCCGCTGGTGGTGCTGGCGATCACCGGCGGCGTAATCGGCGCCTTGCCAGCGGCCTTGGGCATCGTCGCGGGCGTTCAACTGGTGGTAGCCCTGGCCTGCCTTCGGTTGCGTGGCAGCGGGTCTGTTTTTGCCACTGCGGTGGCCGCAGACCCTGAGCACTGACCTGCCCATTCGACGCTTCAACACAATAAGAACAACGAGGAGAACCGCATGAGTTATTTGCTCAACACCTGGTACATCGCTGGATGGGCAGACGAGCTGGCGCAAGGTGGCATGCTGGGCAGAACCATCGTCGAGCAACCCATCGTGTTCTTTCGCGATAGCCACGGTGTGATCCAGGCGCTCGCCGATCGTTGCCCGCACCGTTTTGCCCCGCTGCACATGGGCAAGGTTGTCGGCGACAGCGTCCAGTGCCCGTACCACGGCCTGCGTTTCGATGGCAGTGGCCAATGCACGCACAATCCCCATGGCGAAGGAAACATCCCCAAGGCCGCCTGTGTTCGCGGTTTCGCGGCCGTTGAGCGCCACGGGGCGATCTGGGTCTGGCCGGGCGATCGTCACCTGGCCAGCGATGCCTTGATTCCTGATTTTTCCTTTTTCGAGCAGGCGCCCACCCATGCCAAAGGGCATGGGTATTTGCCGACCCGTGCGCACTACGAGTTGCTGTCCGACAACATCATGGACCTGAGCCATGTTGATTTCCTGCACCCGGATACGCTCGGTGGCGGGGCGTTGTCACACACCCGAGCCACCATCGAGGAATTGCCCAACGATCGCGTACGCATCAGTTGGTGGGCGCCGGACGATGTGCCCCCGCCGGCTTTCGGCGCTCACCTTGAAGATCCGAGCCGGGCAGACGTCTGGGCCGAAGTCATCTGGCACGCCCCCGGCCTGATGCTGCTCGGCAGTGGCGCCACGGCGCCAGGGCGCCCCAGGGCCGAGGGACCAGTGACATGGAACCTGCATCTGATGACGCCGCAGGACGCGGCCAACACCCATTATTTCTTTGCCAACACGCGCAGTTTCGAGCAGGACAATGCGCAGTTGAATGCCTTCGTCCAGGAGATGTTGATCGGTATTTTCGCCGGTGAAGACAAACCCATGGTCGAGGCTCAACAGCGCCAGATTGGTGAGGTTGAACTGCTTGGCCTCAACCCTGTGTTGCTGCCAGTCGATGCAGGGGCCGTGCGCTGTCGACGTATTCTGCGTCGATTGATGGAAGCCGAGCGAGCGGAGACGCAAGCCAGTCGGTCATCAAACTATGAAAAAGAGGAACTGCGATGAGCTTTCTACGCAACGTCTGGTACGCGGCCGCCTGGGGAAACGAGATCAAGGCTGGCGAGTTGTTCCAACGAACCTTGCTCAATGAACCCGTGGTGTTTTTTCGCGACACCCAAGGTAATGCCCAAGCCATTGCCGATCGCTGTCCCCACCGTTTCGCGCCCCTGGGCATGGGCATCCTCAAAGGCGATGCGGTGCGTTGTCCGTACCACGGCCTGGAATTCGATGGCAGCGGCACCTGTGTGCATAACCCTCATGGTGATGGTGCAATTCCCAAGGCGGCAAAGGTCAAGGCCTACCCGCTGGTTGAACGCTACAGCCTGCTGTGGATCTGGATGGGCGATGCACAACTGGCCGATGCGACGCTGATTCCGGATTTCAGTTGCATGGATGAAGACCGTTGGTATGTCGGCAAACGCTACCTGCACGCCAGAGCCAACTACGTGCTGGAAACCGACAACATCATGGACCTGAGTCATATCGAATTCTTGCACCCGTCTACGCTGGGTGGCGATGGCGTCAAGAGCGCGTTGACCAGCGTGCAAGAGGAGGGCAACACCGTTTGGTCCAACCGCCAGACGGTTGCGGAAATCATGCCGGAGTTTCTCTACACCGCCTGGAACATTCCTCAGGGCACACCGGTGGACCGTTGGATCGATGTGCGTTGGGATGCTCCGGCGAACATGTTGCTGTTTTCCGGCGCCGTGGCGACCGGGCTCCCCAGGGATAAGGGCGTTTCCACACCGATTCCGCATCTGTTCACTCCAGAGACCGAGACCACGACTCACTACTGGTTCTCAGTCTGTTTCCCCAAGGCAATGGGCGAATTTGCCGAGAGATTCGCTGATGAGCAGGCGGCCGCGATCAGCCGGCCCTTTGCCGATGAAGACTTGCCAATGCTCGAGGCGCAGCAGCGCATGATGGGCGCTGCATCGTTCTGGGACTTGAAGCCGGTCCTGCTGATTGGTGATGCAGGAGCGGTCCGGGCGCGGCGTGTCCTCGACCGCATGATTGCTGCCGAACAGCCTGCGGGTGCCCAGTGATGATTGAAGTCATCGTCACTCGCAAGCGCCTCGAAGCCGAGGGCATCTACAGCTTCGAACTGGCCCCGGTCGAAAATTCCATGCTGCCTGCCTTCAGCGCTGGCTCGCATATCGACGTGCACCTGCCCAATGGCCTGGTGCGCCAGTACTCGCTGTGCAATCACCCGGAAGAACGCCACCGCTACCTGCTGGGAGTGTTGCTCGACCCAGCGTCTCGCGGCGGTTCGCAGGCCATGCACCAGCAAGTGCACGAAGGCAGCCGGCTGCGCATCAGCGAGCCACGCAATCTGTTCCCGCTTGAGCATGGGGCGGGGCACAGCGTGCTGTTCGCCGGCGGTATCGGCATCACGCCGATTCTCTGCATGGCCGAGCGCCTGGCGCGGATCGGCGCGCCTTTCGAGCTGCACTATTGCGGTCGCTCGGTCGGGCGCATGGCCTTTATCGAGTACCTGCGCCATTCGACGTTTGCCAAGTGTGTGCAGGTTCATGTGGACGATGGCGAGGATGCCCAGCGTCTCGACGCCGCTCGGGTTTTATCCGGGCCAGCCGCCGACCGTCACCTGTACGTCTGTGGCCCCAACGGTTTCATGGAACACGTGCTCGGCACGGCTCGCGAGCAGGGCTGGGCCGAGGCGCGACTGCACCGTGAGTACTTTGCCGCCGCCGCTGCCCCGGCGGGTGAGGCGGGCGGGTTCGAGGTGCAACTGGCAAGCACCGGACAGTGTTTCCAAGTGCCGGCCGCGCTCAGCGTGGCCCAGGTGCTGCTGGAAGCGGGAATCGATATTCCCCTGTCCTGCGAGCAGGGCATCTGTGGCACCTGCATTACGCGCGTGCTGGAAGGCGAACCGGAACACCGCGACATGTTCTTGACCGATGCCGAGCGGGCCCGCAACGACCAGTTCACGCCGTGTTGCTCGCGTGCCAGGAGCGCCCGGTTGGTGCTTGATCTTTAAGGTTTTCCACTGATTCATCTCTACCCGCTGCGGTGTTTTGCCAACTGATTAAGGAGTCGAACATGCAACAACTTCCTGGTTTCAAACGCGTGGTCACCGGGCATGATGTCCAAGGCCAGGCGGTGATCGCGCTCAGCGGACCGACGCCCAACAGCTTTGCGCTCAAGGCGGTACCCGGTACGGTCTTCCATGAGATCTGGAACAGTGGCGCCAGCCCCGCCGTACTCGACAACGGCGATGACCCCACTCGCAAGCCGCTTCAGTTGAGTCCGGCGCCGTTGGGCAGCGTCATCCGTGTGGTGGATATTCCGCCCGACAGCGTGCAGAACCAGGTCAGCGCCGAGGATGCCGCGGCGGCCTTCGCCGAAATTGGCCAGGCCCACGCCGGCACGGGGCAGGCTGATTCCAAACACAAGCTGATGCACCGCACCGAAACCCTCGATTACGGCGTGGTCACGGAGGGTGAGGTCTGGCTGGTGCTCGATGGCGAGGAAGTGCACCTCAAGCGCGGTGACATCGTCGTGCAGCGCGGCACCAACCACGCTTGGAGCAATCGCACCGAGCAGATGGCGCGCATGTTGTTCGTGCTGCTCGATGGCCGCTTCGCCCCCGAGCTGCAAGGAGAACCGGCATGAAGCTCAGCACCCTGAAAGATCACAGCCGCGACGGTCGCCTCTTGGTGGTGTCGCGCGACTTGGCCTGGGCGGTGGAGGCCAGCGATATCGCCGCGACGCTGCAGGAGGCTATCGAGCATTGGCCGAGCGTCGAAACGGCTTTGCGCAGGCGGTATGACGCGTTGAACGAAGGCACGCTGACCGGTGCCTTCACCTTTGATCCGCAGCAAGCCGCCGCACCCTTGCCACGTGCCTGGCAGTGGCTGGACGCCTCGTCTTTTCTCAGTCATGGCGAGCGGATGCAGAAGGCTTTTGGGCTGGATCCGATCGAAGGTGTTGAACACACGCCGCTGATGTATCAGGGCTGTGGCGATGACTTTCTGGGGGCTCACGACGACATCGTGCTGCCCAGTGAAACCCATGGCATCGACTTCGAAGGTGAATTCGCCGTGGTGGTCGATGAGGTTCCCATGGGTTGCTCGGCGCAAGAGGCCGCCGGCCATATCCGGCTCATCGTGCAAGTCAACGACGTCAGCTTGCGTGCGCTCGCCCCTCGGGAAATGAAGACCGGCTTCGGTTTTATCCAGGCCAAATCCTCGTCAAGTTTTGCCCCGGTGGCGATCACCCCCGACGAGTTGGGCGAGGCCTGGCGCGACGGGCGTGTGCACTTGCCGCTGAGGGTCGAATGGAATGGCCAGTGGTTCGGTCATGCCCACGGTGGCGCCATGCATTTCGGCTTTCATCAATTGATCGCCCATGCGGCGCTGACCCGGCGACTCAGGGCCGGCTGCGTGATCGGTTCCGGCACCGTTTCCAATGCCGATCCCACGGTCGGCGCGGCCTGCATCGCCGAGCGTCGTGCCGTTGAGATGATTGAGCACGGCGCGCCACAGACGTCCTTCATGCGCTTTGGCGACCGCGTGCGCATGGAGGTCTTCGATCTGCAAGGGCAGTCGGTGTTCGGGGCGATAGACCAGTGCATCGTGCGCGGAGGCCTCCCATGCGCGTAATGATTACCGGGGCCAATGGTTTTGTCGGCCGGGCGTTGGTGAAACGATTGCTCCAAACCAATGAGTTGCGAGGCCGGTCGATCAGCGCGTTGATATTACTGGACAAGGAATTGGTGGGGTTTGCAGAGGATAAGCGCCTGCGCCGGCATTGCGGCAGTGTCACCGACGCCGCGTTATTGCGCCGGGCCTTGGCCGATGGCATCGATGTGGTCTTTCACTTGGTCAGCATCCCGGGTGGCGCGGCCGAGCAGCACTATTCACTGGGCTATCAGGTCAACCTGCTGGCAAGCCTGGAGTTGCTTGACCAGTTGCGCGAGCAGCCTGGTACGCCGGTGCTGGTGTATGCCAGCAGCGTGGCGGTGTACGGCGGCGACCTGCCGGCTCGCATGGATGAGCGTGCCGTGCCGCACCCGCAGTTGAGTTACGGTGCGCACAAGGCAATGGTGGAAATGGCGATCAATGACCTTGCCCGACGGGGCGAGGTGGACGGTCGTGCCGTGCGCCTGCCCGGCATCGTCGCCCGTCCACGTGAACCCAATGGGCTGCGCTCGGCGTTCATGAGCGATCTACTTTACGCCTTCGCTCAAGGTGAACCGTATTGCTGCCCGGTGTCGCCGCAGGCGCAGGCGTGGTGGATGTCCGTGCGGTGTTGCGTGGATAACCTGCTGCGGGCCGCCGAATTGCCGGCGGCCGAGCTCGGCGCGTCACGTGTCTGGCAACTGCCGCTGTTGCACCTGTCCATTGCCCAGGTCATCGATGCCCTGGCCGCAGCCTACGGCCAGGAACGCCGCGCGCTGATCAGCTTCGCGCCGGATGCCGGGCTGCAAGCGTTGTTCGGCAACTTCCCTGCAATGAAAACCCCTCTGGCCCGCGCCCTTGGCTTTCGCCATGACGGCTCTGCCGGCGCCTTGATACGAAACAGTTTGAACGCTGCTGCCCCGGCGCGTCGTATGCGTGGACGGGTGGCGCTTGGAGTGACTGATCATGCAAACAGCTAAACGTCGCCTGGTGGACCTGTCCGTCACCCTGGACAACAACCCCTACACCGATCCGCCGCCATTGCTGCCGAAAATCGACTACATGGACCATCAGCAAGGCTGGCCGGAGATGGCCGCGATGTTTCCCGGCCTGTCCAAGGCGCAACTGCCTGGCGACGAATCCTGGGCGGCCGAGCGCCTGCAGATCACCACGCACAGCGGTACGCACATGGACGCCCCTTGGCACTACGCCTCGACCACGGACGGTGGCAAGCCGGCGTTTGGCATCGACGAGTTGCCGCTGGACTGGTGCCTGCAACCCGGCGTCAAACTGGACTTTCGTCATTTGCCGGATGGCCATGTGGTCAGCGCTGCCCAAGTGCAAGCAGAGCTGGAGCGTATTGGCCATGTTCTACGGCCGCTGGACATTGTCCTGGTCAATACCCGTGCCGGCGCGCTGTTTGGCCAGCCTGGGTACCTGGACGCCGGGGTTGGCATCGGCCGTGAGGCCACGTTGTACTTGTTGGAACGCGGCGTGCGCGTGGTGGGCACCGATGCCTGGAGCTGGGACGCGCCGTTCAAGTACACACGCGAACGCTTCGCCGCCACAGGCGACGCCTCGATCATCTGGGAAGGGCACAAGGCCGGACGCGACATCGGTTACGGCCAGATGGAGAAGCTGGCCAACCTGGAATGCCTGCCGGCCCATGGTTTCCAGGTGTCCTGCTTCCCCTACAAGATCAGGCACGCTTCGGCCGGTTTCGTCCGCGCCGTAGCGATTTTCGAGGAATGAGCGTGCCGGCTGCCGGTGGGAAAAAGCGCGCTAGCCTGTCCCAGGGGCTTGAGGCGCTGCTGTCGGAGCACATTATCGAGGGACGGCTGCGTGGCGGTGAACAGTTGCCCACCGAGTCGGCCCTGATGCTGGAGCATGGCGTCAGCAGGACCGTGGTGCGCGAGGCCATGTCGCGTCTACAGGCCGGGGGAATGGTCGAGACACGCCACGGCATAGGGACCTTTGTATGCGGTAGCGCCCTGTCGTTGGGGGCCTTCATCGACCCGGAGACGATCGGTCTCATCACCGATTCGCTGGCGATCATGGAGTTTCGGATCGGTCTTGAGGTCGAAGCCGCCGGGCTCGCGGCCCAGCGACGCAACACGGATCAGTTGACGGGGTTGCGGGCACTTCTCGATCAGCTCGGGCAGCCGGATGTCAGCGTCAATGATCGGGCGGCGTTGGATTTTCAATTCCATTTGGGCATTGCCCAGGCGACCGGCAACCCCTACATCGCCAGCACACTGCTCAACCTGGGCGAGGTCATCATCCCCCGCAGCCGACTGGATTCTGCGCGTCTGTTTCACGATGAGCCTTTGCATTACGAACAGCGCATGCAAAGCGAGCACGAGCAGATTTACCAGGCGATCTTCCATCAGGACACTGAGTGTGCGCGTGCCGCGATGCGCCTGCATCTCCAGGACAGTCGCGAATACTTGCACCAGGCCCGCCAAGAGTTGATGACATGACGCAGAACCAGAGCTACCCGGTGCCGGACATGGCCACGCAGCCTACTGCCACGGCGCTCACCATCATCGATCCCCGCTGGACTTTGTTCGTCCGGGTCGTGGCGGCTGGCAGTCTCAGCAAAGCGGCCGTACTGCTGGACATGCCGCAGTCCATGGTGAGTCGCAATATTGCCCTGCTCGAATCGCAATGTGGCGAACGCCTGTTCCATCGCAACGGACGTGGGGTGGTTCTGACCGAATTTGGCGAGCAGTTGCTGCCCTGTATATCGGATCTTCTGGCGAACGCTGAAAGCCTTGTCGATGACATTCGCAACCTGCGTGGAAAGCCGGTGGGGGAGGTAGTTGTGGGCATGTTGCCTTCCGCGGTGCGCCGGTTTGCGGGGACGCTCTTTTCTGCGGTGCGCGCGCAGATGCCCGGGGTGAGATTGCACCTGATCGAGGGCGCCAGTGCTCAACTCGAAGAGCAGTTGCACGATGGTCGTCTGGATATGGCGCTGGTGCTGCGCGAGAGCGAGGCGAGCGTCGGCCAAGCTCATCTGTTGGCCAGGCTACCGCTGCACCTGGTAGGACCCGTCGCCGATCCTCTGCTCGGAAATCGAGATATTGCGCTGGAAAATCTATCTGGGTTGCCATTGGTCGTGCCTGGGCGGCCGCATCTGCTGAGGGCCAGGCTCGATCATTTGGCTGCGGAGCAAGGCGTGGAACTGTGCGTGGCCGTGGAAGCCGACTCGGTCCAGCTCCAGTACGAAGTCGTCGCGGCAGGCGGAGGCTATGCGATTGCCTCGGTGTTGCCGGGCTCACTGGATCAACGACTTATTTCATCGCGCATTATAGAGCCCGTGTTGGAGCGCTTTGTCGTGCTGGTCGAATCGCCCCGGCGCCCCTTGACCCGTGCTTCCCGTGAAGTGCGACGGCTGATTTGCAATCTGTCCATGCCATCGATTTAAGCGATAGCTGCTTTGCATCCCCAGCAGTATTCGGTGGGGGGCGCGCCTCGTAGGGTGTCAGTCAACCAACGACTGATCCCCGATTGCGAGGTTTGCGCCATGCATCACGCCCAAGAACTCCAAGTCATTGCCCCGACGCTTTTTCTCAGTGACGCCGATGTGGCCTCGCTCGCCGACTGGAGCACCGCCGTCGCCGCGCTCGCCGAGGCGTATGCACGCCCTGCATCGGATGCCATGGTGCCGCCTCGCTCCATGGCCCGGGGCGATGGCATCTGGCTGCGCAGTTTGACTGCCGTACCTCCGGCTGGCGGCCATATGGGCTGCAAGTTGATCGCAGCCTCCATGCGGGCGCGCTGCGCCAGCTACCTGATTGCGTTGTTCGATCAGAAAACCATGGCGCTCAGTGCCCTGATCGACGGCAACCGGGTGACGGGTTTGCGCACCGCGGCAACCGCTGCGCTGGCAGTCGATTTACTGGCGCCCAAGCGCGCGCTGCGGGTGGGGGTGATTGGCTCGGGGTTTGAGGCCCGTGGCGCATTGGACTGCCTCAAGTCCGTGCGCGATGTGGCGCATGTCCGGGTATTCAGTCCAACGCCCGCTAGCCGCGAGCGTTTTGCCGAGAGCTTCAGGCCAGGGCTGGAGATCCAAGCGGTGAACAGCGCGCAAGAAGCTGTGCAGGATTGCGACGTGGTGATTTGTGCCGCCCGCAGTCGTGACGAATCTCCGGTCCTGCAAGGCACCTGGCTTTGCCCGGGGGCCACGGTTGTGTCGTTGGGTTCCACCTTGCCTGAGCAACGGGAAGTTGACCCGGTCACGATGGAGCGAGCCGTCTGCATCGTCGCCGATATGCCGCAAGAGGTGCTTCACGATACCGGTGACGCCATTGCGGCGATCAGTGCCGGCGTTTATGTCGCCGACAAATTGGTCGCGCTGTCGGACCTCGTCGCGGGCCGTGTCATACCGCGCCAGCACGCAAGCGACATCGTTCTCTACAAGTCTGTTGGCTCGGCGCTGCAGGACGTCGTCATCGCCCAAGCGCTGTACGAGCGCGCCCGGCAACAAGGCCTCGGCATCGAGTTGCCCGCCAGCATTGTCCCTGTCTCGAAATAACTCCCTTCACTGTGCAAAGGAACATCATCATGGCCACATACAAGAAAGCGGATGCCCGTGCCTGGGCGCGGGAAAACCTGGTGGGCTGCTCGGCTGTCACCATCCCAAGTTTCAGTGCTGATTTGAAGCGTCTCAATGAGCGTGGCATACGCCACGACATTGAACATACGGTCGGCCTGGGCTACAGCGCCACGTTGCTGTGCAGCGAGCTGGCGATCTCTCCCCAGGAGAACGCACAGTTCACCGCCTGGGCCCGTGAGTCGGGGAAAAACCTGCTCCTGTTCTTCCACGCGGCTTTTGGCACGCTTGCCGAGAACATCGAGGCGGTGAAGCTTGCCGAGAATGCCGGCGCTGATATCGTCCTACTCTCCTATCCGCCGCAGTTCTGGCCGACCAGCGAGCAGGAAATCTACGACTACACCAAGTCGTTCTGCGATGCCACGGACCTCGCGGTCATGCTCTTCCCGATTCCGCTCTGGGGCTTCGAGCGCGTGCATCCGGCGGGTATGTCGCTGGAGTTGGTCCGTCGGCTGTTGGCCGATTGCCCGAATATCGCGGCCATCAAATCCGAGCAAGGGTTCCCGCTGCCGGCGGGCATTTGCGAGATGTATTACCACTTCCGTGATCAGGTGGTGATCAGTTGCCCGATCGAAGGCGACGCAATCCCCTTGATGAGCCTGATGAAGTTGCAGTTTTCCGGCACCAGCAACACCGCCTGGATGAGCGACTACTACCCGAAAGCTTTCGAACTGGCACGCACGGGCCGCTTTGAAGAGGCGATGGAACTGTACTGGAAGGTCAATCCGGCACGCAGCGCCAACGGCGCCGCCGCGCAAAGCTATGCCGGCGGCACTGGTGTGCTCAATCGCACGATGTGGAAATACCAGGATTGGCTCGCCGGCTTCAACGGCGGCCCACTGCGTGCCCCGGCGATGCGCGTGCCGGATCGCTTCATGAAGTCGCTGCGTCAAGGGTTGGTTGCGTCGGGGTTGCCGGTGACTTCGGATCCTGACAGCGCCTTCATGATCGGGCGTCATCCGTGCTGATCAGGAGGGTTGCACAGTGAAGCATTTACTTAAAGATCCCACACTGTGGCGTGACGGTGCCTATATCGCCGGTGAGTGGCTGACCGAGACGCCGCACGGTCACTACACGCTGCGTAATCCGGTGGACCAAACGGTGCTGGCCGAGTTGCCGCGTTGTCGTGAAACTGAAGTTCGGCACGCCATCGACGCGGCGAATGAGGCCTTTGGCCCATGGCGTCGCCTGACGGCCAAACGCCGTGGCGAGGTGTTGCGCCGCTGGTATGAGTTGATGGTTGAACATCGGGAGGACCTTGCCACGCTGATTACCCTGGAGGAGGGCAAGCCACTGGAGGAGGCGCGGGGTGAAGTCGATTACGCGGCGTCTTTTGTGCGCTGGTTTGGCGAGGAAGCCACACGGGTGCGCGGTGATCTGATTCCGGGCGTAAAGGACACTCAGCGCATCGTGGTCCTGCGCGAACCCATCGGCGTCTGCGCGGCGATCACGCCCTGGAATTTCCCCGCTGCGATGATTACACGCAAGGCCGCTCCGGCCCTCGCGGCCGGTTGCACGATGGTGGTGAAACCGGCCAGCCAGACACCGCTGACCGCGCTGGCACTCGCCGAACTGGCGCAGCGCGCTGGCGTGCCCGCCGGCGTTTTCAGTGTGATCACTGGCAACGACACCCGCGACATTGCCGGTGAGCTTACGGCCAACCCGCTGGTGCGCAAGCTCACCTTCACGGGGTCCACGGAAGTGGGCCGGCTGCTGCTGGCGCAAGCGGCGCAGACGGTCAAGAAATGCTCCATGGAGTTGGGCGGCAACGCCCCGTTCATTGTCTTCGATGATGCTGATCTGGATGCTGCGGCTGACGGGGTGATGTTGGCCAAGTTTCGCAATGGTGGACAGTCCTGTATCGGCGCGAATCGGGTGCTGGTGCAGTCCGCGGTTTATGACGCACTGGCCGAACGCATCGTCGAGCGCATGGCACGCCTGAAGCTGGGCAATGGTCTGGAGCCGGGTGTACAAGTCGGGCCGTTGATCGATGACGCGGCGGTACGAAAATCCCAGGCGCTGGTTGATGATGCGCTGGCCCAAGGCGCTCGACTGCTGTCTGGCGGCAAGCCCCATGCGCTGGGCGGGTGTTTTTTCGAGCCCACCTTGTTGGCTGATGTGACCCATGGGATGCGGGTTGCTCGTGAGGAGATCTTCGGCCCGGTCATGCCGCTGGTGCGTTTCGACACGGATGACCAAGCCATTGCCATGGCCAACGACAGCGAGTTTGGCCTGGCCGCGTATCTGTTCAGCCGTGACGCGGCGCGTATCTGGCGCAACGCCGCGCGCATCGAGTCGGGCATGGTGGGCATCAACTGTGGCTTGATTTCAAATGAGGTCGCACCTTTCGGTGGCGTGAAGCAGAGCGGTCTTGGGCGAGAGGGATCTCACCTGGGAATAGACGAGTTCCTAGAGGTTAAATACCTCTGCTGGGATGGCTTGGAAAGCGTGTAAACAACCGTCGTTAAAGGCCGGTGGACGGCGGTTCGTGTGAGCCGTCGTTCATCGGCTTTTGTATTTGTTCTGCCGCAAAGGCAGGCACTCCGAGCAATGCCCCCGGCTTACCTGCGAGACCCATCGCCGCCAGCGATACCTCGGATTGTGCAAAGCGATTTCAGCCCTGATAGCCGATTCGATAGTCTCGTGGCTGATCCGGCATTTTTCGTCGGCATTCCATGTTGCTGCGGCATTGACGCAATGACGCCGCAGCGCTCGTTGGTGCGCCATGCAATGTCTGCCCGAGTGAATAAGAATAATTAGGAGAGCGTGATGATTGCAGCAGTCAACAAGGTCCTGGTGATCGGGGGAGGGTTCTCCGGTATGACCGCGGCTATCCAGCTCGCCCGCCAGGGCGTCGAAGTGGACCTCGTCGAAATCGATCCATTGTGGTGTCCTTTGGGAGCGGGGATTACGCTCAGTGGGCCCACGCTGCGAGCGCTTGATACGGTTGGGATTTTGGAAAGGGTCGCCGGGGAAGGGTACCTGTCGACCAATTTCGATGTGTTTTCACCGGTGGGCGACCTGATCGTGCAATTGGCGCTTCGACCGCCGGTCAGCGATAAGCCGATTCCCTGTGGTGGCGGCATCCTGCGCCCGGTACTGGCTCGAATATTTGCCGACAGGACGCGGGAAGTGGGGACCCGTGTGCGCCTGGGCATCACCTACGACAGCGTCATCGAGCATGATGATGGCATTGATGTGTCTTTCACCGACGGGACCACTGAACGCTATGACCTGGTCGTCGCCGCTGACGGCGTGCATTCGCGCACGCGAAAGGAGTTTTTCCCGGAAGCACCCTCGCCAAAACCCATTCATCAGAGCGTCTGGCGCGCGGTGCTGAAGCGTCCGCCGGAAATCGTGCGCCCCACTCATTGGCTGGGTAGCACCAAGGTTGGCGTCAATCCAATCTCCGAAACGCACATGTACATGTTCCTCATGGAAAGCCGCGAGTTTTCCGAGTGGATCGACCCGGCCAGTTGGCCGGGTGAAATGGCGCGCCTGTTGAGTGAGTTCCCAGCTCCGATCCTGCAAACGCTGGTGCCGCAACTGTACGAGGCGGACGCCAATATCGACTATCGTCCGCTGTCCAATTTGTTGGTGCCGTTGCCCTGGCACAAGGGCCGAATCGTGCTGATCGGAGACACGGTGCATGCCACCACACCGCACCTGGCTTCCGGGGCTGGCATCGGTATTGAGAGCGCCATCGTGCTTGCCGAAGAGTTGCTCGGCAATAGCAATCTACAGACGGCCCTGAGCCGTTTCGAAACGCGGCGCTGGGAGCGTTGCCAACTCGTGGTCGAGAACTCCGCGCGTCTGTGCGAGATAGAGAAAAGTGGCGGGGACAAGGAAGAGCATGCGCAGATCATGCGTGAGTCCACTGCGACGCTGGCTGAGCCTATCTGATTGATTGCGACCCTGCTGGATGAGAAGGGTCGCGCTTCTGGTCGTTAGGAGCAGTGATCGAAAATAACGACCTCTTTGACGTAAGCGAAAAAAGACGCCGACGTCAGCGCCACGCCGTCCTCGGCAAGTTTTTGAAACAGCGCTCGCTGATACTGCCGAAAGGTCGAAAAATCCGCTTCATTTTCAAACCACAGGCTAGAGGCGCCTTCGTATACGGCGATGTTTGGCCCGAAATAGGCCGTCACCTTGTCACCCTCGGGCAGATACCGGGAGCGAACATACCGGCGTAGGGCGTTCTGGAAGTCGGGCTGTTCGCGGGTAATGCTCTCGTGAGCTGCGTCCCAAGCGTCGAAAAAACGATCGAGCGCCATGGATGGATTTTTCTTCAGCAGGATCATCACTTTCCATGGGAGAGGCGCTGTAGCGGTGCTAGCCGTCTCCGCTTCATCCATCAATTGAGCGAGCTGCTCGGAAAGGTCAGCGAAGTTCTTTGCATCAGGGCCCACGGTTTGCTGGGTATAGGGATCGCTGAAGGTGCGAATCAAACCTGGCACGTCTTCAAAAAACAGCTCCGTAATGGAGTCTTTGTGGAAGGACTGTGCGTAGGCACTGTCGGCGTCAACCCCGAAAGCCGCGTCGATGACATGGTTCTGCACGTACCGTTTGACGCCTAACGGTTTGGCTTTAGCGATTTCTCCGTGGGTGTGCTCTACATAGTTTATAAACTCGGCATGCGTCATTCCGGGTTTTCTGCGTACAGCGGCTAGGATTTTGATCATGAGGCGTTCTCGCTATTGGCAGGGTGAAGGGCGCCTGAACCTTAAATGCACTTCATGCTGTTGTAATTCATCTGATTGTTTTTCAACACCAAAATATAAGGCCAGGTTTAACCCGCAAACCAATCGGTATTCGTGCTGGTAGGTATCGCGCAATAACATGCTTGACCAGCCTTGAGTCAGCTTTGGATTTTGAGCGTTTTGTATGAGCCGATTTGGCGGTGAATCTATGGCAAAGAAAATTAACCGCAAGCAAGCTCAGCCCCCACAGGGGATATCGTGAACCCAGATGAATTGGAAACTGGCTCAAGCCGCTGTTGATTTCTCCCGACTGCCGCTCGCAGTGTCGCGGAACAGTCTGGGCGACATGCCGAACGTCGATTTGAAATGCCGGCTGAAGTGGGAGCTGCTGCCATAGCCCCAAGCGTAGGCGATCTCGGTGAGCGAGCGATGAGCATGTTCCCGATTGCGCAGGTCTTCGGCGCAACGTGACAGGCGCCGCTGCCAGATGTACTCGCTGACACTGCACCCCAGCTCATCCTGGAAGGCGCGGTGCAGGCTGCGTACCGAGCACTGTTCGGCGTTGGCGATGCGTTCGATGGTCAGGTCGCGGTCGGCCAGGTGGCGCTCGATGTACGCTTTGAGGCGGTTCTGCTTGAAGAAGCGGAAGTCGTGTTCGAGTTGCTTTTCTTCCTGCTTGTTCTTCAGCGCGTTATCCAGTAGCCCGGTGATGCTGTCGCCGATCAGCCCGGCCGAATGGTTGTTCAGCAAGGGGTATTGGTTGTAGGCATCGCTGATCAGGTGCATGAGCATCCGCCCCAGTCCATTGCGACCGTTAAGATGCATGTCGGCGGTTTGCGCGAGCTGCCCGGATCCCCCCTGGAACAGCAGGATGAAGTGTTCGCAACCTTGCATACTGGTCACGTTGAAAGGTTTGCCGCAGTCGACCAAGAGCATTTCGTCAGGGGCCAGCACGCTACTTTGCTGGCCCTGCTCGAAGTGACTGACACCAGCCACCTGCATGATCAACATACGCGGCGTATCGAGGGCATCAATCGCTTTGCTCAGGTGGCGCGAATATCGATGGGCGCTGGCGGTCATTCGACAGAAACGCAACTGGCCCAGGTCCCCGTACTCCAGCCGACCCTGGAAGTTGCTGTCATGCAACGGGTCGATGAACGTCGATTCCAGCCGTTTTATATAGTCCGGCGTACGCCCCAGGTGATCGCTCATGAACTCTTTCCATTTCATCAAGCGGTCGGAGCGAACAACCTGATCGGTGGACACGCAGGCTAAATGGTTCATTTTTCGCCTCTATTTATTATTCTTTTTCTGACGGATCGGGCAAAGGGGTCGATTTGCCCGATCCGGGTGTGATCAAGGGTGCCAAAGACTCAGAACGGGTAGTGATGGCCTCCGGGCTGCCAGGTCACCCAATGGGCACGGGTAAACTCATCCAGGGCATAGTGACCGTTGAAGCGACCGAGGCCGGAATTCTTTTCACCACCGAACGGGGCATTGGGTTGGTCATCGACGGTGATGTCGTTGATATGGGTCATGCCCGCCACAATGCTCCGGGCGAAATTCAAGCCGCGGGCCATGTCCCGGGTGAACACGGCGCTGGAGAGGCCATACTCGCTGGCGTTCGCTAACGCCAATGCATGGGTTTCGTTTTCTGCGACCAGCAGCGGCAGCAGGGGGCCGAACGTTTCATCGCGGGCCAGTTCCTGATCGACTCCCACTTCACCGAACACATGGGCGGGCAGCACCAGCCCGGATGCCGGGCCGCCGCAAAGCTGCTTGAGGCCAGCACTCCGGGCACCGTCGAGCTTACGCAGCAGGCCATCGAGCTGGCTCTGATTGACCACTGGCCCGATCACCGTGTCGGCCTTGGTCGGATCGCCCGTCTTGAGGTTGCGCACGCGCTCCACCACCAGCGCTGCGAAATCGGCATACAGCGAGCGGTCGACGATCACCCGGTTGACGCTCATGCAGATCTGGCCCTGGTGCAGGAAACGCCCGACCACCGCAGCGTGCGCCGCACCTTCAATGTCGGCGTCATCCAGCACCACCAGCGGCGCGTTGCCGCCCAGTTCCAGGGCCACGCGCTTGATGTGTTTGCCACCGGTGGCAATACGGCCGACATTGCGTCCCACATCCGTCGAACCGGTGAAGGAAATCAGGCTCGGCACCGGGTGCTCGACAAAGGCATCGCCGATTTCCGAGCCGGCGCCGACCACGACGTTGAGCGAGCCCTCGGGGAAGCCGGCTTCTTCGAACAGGTGGGCAATCAGCAGGCCGCCGGTCACCGCTGTGTCGCTGGCGGGCTTGAGCACGATCGTGTTGCCCAGGGCGAGTGCCGGCACCACCGAGCGCATGCTCAGGTACAGCGGGAAATTCCATGGGCTGATCACGCCCACCACACCCAAGGGCTCACGGAAGACAAAACTCTGTTCGCCGGGCTTGTAGCTGGTCAGGATTCGACCTTCAACCTGCATCGGCATCGTCGTGCATTCACGCACCAGGTTCAGCGTGAATTGCCATTCCATGCTCGCCTTGATCCGGGTGCTGCCGGACTCGTCGATCAGCCAGTCGATGATCTCTTCACGGCGGTTCTGGATGACTTGGGCGAGCTTTTCAAGTTGAGCGCTGCGCTGGGTGGGGTGCAGTTGTGCCCACGCGGCCTGCGCCTGCTGCGCCGCCTGATAGGCGTCGTCGAGATCGGCAATCGAGGCCAGGGGCATCTCCAGCAATTGTTCGCCATTGAAGGGATTGCGGTCGTCCAGGCGGCGTGCGGAGCGCCCTGCACGCCAGGTACCGTTGATGTATTGGTTGCCGTTGATGGCGTAGGGCCCGAGCGGTTGAGTCGTCATGGTCTTTTACCTTTGGAGGCAGGTGGTCGCCTCGTTTAGAAATTAAGGGGGCAAACGCCGATGGGGAAAACTGCTCAGCTCCTGATCCAGGCGCGGCCCCAGGAATTGAGGGTGTATTCCTCCTGTGCCCAGACACCGGGCTGGCGGCTGGCATCGGTGACTTCGAGCTCCGCCGAGAACTCCAGGCGGTTGCGATCGGCATCGACCACCATGAAGAACAGGTTGTTGCCAGGCCCATGTCGGCCGGGGCCGAAGAAAATGGTGATGCGCTCCTTGGCGAAACGATCCCCCCAGTCACGGATGTCATTCCACTCGTTGGTTTCGTAACAGTGGTGGTCCCACTCGTTTTTCGAGCCGCGGAAAAACGCCAAGGTGTGGTGTTCGTCGTCCGAGCGCAGGAAGCACGTCGTGAGTTGGCCGGTCTGCTCGTCCACGACATTGTCCGAAACGGTAAAGCCCACCGTGTTGACGTAGAAATCAATCATGGCTTCCAGCTCCGTGGTCTGGAACACCACGTGCTGCAAGCGACCCGGCATGCCTGGGTGAGGGGCGTGGAGGGCAGGGGGAGCGACGCCAAATATCGTTTGCCGGCCCTGGGGGTCGCGGATCAGGAACGCCCCCGGCTCAAGCAGCGGCGAGTTGGTCTCTTCGATCACGCAGCCATTGCCGAGCAGGCGAACCCGCAGTTCTTGCAGTCGAGGTTGGCTTCCCAAGTCGAACGCTGCCGCGAGCAGGCCGCTGTGGTCGGCGGGGGAAACGAGCATGGCGCGTTGCGGGCCGCTGAGCATCCAGCTGCCATCGGCTTGCGCCTGGCTGCCCATGTCCAGCATCCGCCGATAGAAATCGATTTGCCGTTGCGCGTCCTTGCTCGCCAGGTGCAGGTAGCACAGGCGTGCAGGTGTGGAAGTCTGGAGTGTTTGCATAACCACCTCTGTGCTTGAAGGTTTTAGTGAAAGACGGGCGCGCTGCTCGGTTCGATTTCGCTGTTGTGGGGCATGGCGATGCCGAACAGTGACTGCAGCGATTCTGCGGCCTGGGTCTCGGTCGCCTTGTCGAAAATCGCCGCGATGTAGCGATCCGGGCGCAGCAGCAGAAACGGGTGGGAATCGCCCAGCAGGGTTTTGAGCTGGCCTTCACGGTCTTGAAGCACCGTGCAGCCCGGGATCGACGGTATGGCATGGACGGACGCGGGCAGGATCAGGATGCGTCTGGCTTCAAGGTGGCTCCAGAGATCATGCTTGAGTTCATCGATACGCTGGCGGGTCGGGTCGCCGTATTGAATCAAGGCGAAGCCGGCGCCGATGGTGTCATCGAGCAGGCGTTCCTGGCCGTGGGCATCGGTGAGCTTCGGTTGGGGGAACATCTGTCCACAGGACAAGGTGCCTGCTTGCCCCTCGGTCAGCACCAGGCCCCGGGTGAAGCGGGGTTTGGGCTTGAAGCGCATTTGCAGGAAATAATCGCGCAACGGCGGCAACAGGCCGATCAAGGCGAATGCGCCACTGATCAAGCGAGCGCGCAGGACGGTGGCCGGTGCCATGACCACGCCGAGGTTCAAGGCCAACTTGATCAATGCCCACGCATGATCACGACGCTCGCTTTCGTATGACAGCAGTGCGCTTTCCGCCATTTTTCCCTTCAGCACGCCGACCAGCTTCCAGCCCAGGTTGTGGGCATCGCGAACGCCGCTGTTCATGCCTTGCCCGGCATAGGGCGGGGTCAGGTGCGCAGCGTCGCCGGCGAGAAATACCCGTTGCACCTGCCACTGCTCGGCGACCCGGGCATGGAAGGTGTAGACCGTCTTGCGCACGATGGAAACCGGCGTGTCTCCCTTGAACGGGCGCAGCAATGCTTGCAGGCAGGTTTCGTCGAGCACCTGTTCGTCCGTTTCATCGGGCTTGAGCAGGAACTCGAATCGGCGCGTACGGTGAGGGCCGGGCACCTCCACCACCGGACGCCTGGCGTCGCAATACACTCGGGTTTGCCAGAAGGGGTCGTCGTCCTGGTCGGTATCGACCACCAGCCAGCGTGAGGAGAAGCTCGAACCGACCATCTCGATCCCGAGTTGCTTGCGCACCGGACTACGCCCGCCGTCGCATGCCACCAGGTAAGCCGCGTGGACTTCCATCAGTTGCCCTTCGGCGTCACGCACCAGCGCGCACACGCTGTGTGGGTCCTGGGTGAATTCCACCAGCTCGTGGCTGAACCGAGCCGTCAGGCTGGCAAAACGTTCAAGGCCTAGCCTGAGGGTGTTTTCAAAAAGTGGTTGGCGAAACGCGTTGCGCTTGGGGAAGCCATACAGCTTGCCGGTCGGCTCGACCTTGCCGAAGCAGCGACCGCCGGGCCGGGTGAAGTAATGCACGCCGTAGCCGGGCACGACATCACGCAGCACGGCAGCATCCAGCCCGATGGCCTGCATGGTGCGCAAGGACTCATCATCGATTGAAACCGCCCGTGGCTCGGTAACCGTGCCCGGCTTGCGGTCGATGATCAGGGTGTCCACATCGGCTTGGCCGAGCAGGTTGGCCAGGGTCAGCCCGGTAGGACCGGCGCCGATGATCAGTACCTGGGTGTTGATGCGTTTGAGGGTTGTCATTGTTATTCCCTTCCGGATGGCTCAGCCCAATGGCTTGGCGCGGTTGGCGAGCGCAGCCATGCGTTGCGACAGATCCTGGGCCAGGGCAAGGATCTGCTGTCCTTGTGTCTCCTCCTGGGCACTGTCGCGTTCTCGCACCGGGCGCACGCAACTGATGCTGCCAACGACCTTGCCATCGCCATCGAAGATCGGCGCGGCCAGGCCATAGACGCCCGCGTCGACTTCACCTGCGCTGGCCACATAGCCTTGGCGACGCAGTTGCTGCAACGAACGACGGAACTGTTCCCAGGTCTGGCCCAGTTGACTGGCGCGCGCCTCTTCGGGGTGGTCGAGAAACAGCTGGCTGTGTTGACGCGAGGTCATGTTGGCGAGGATCGCCTTGGACGTCGCACCCAGGAACAACGGCCTGGGCGAACCACGGGAGTAGCTGACCTCGCTGAACAAGTCCCCGTGCTGGTGAATGCACACGACCTGGTCCTTGAACAGCCGGCAGATCAGCCAGACCTGTTGTTCGCTCCACTGTGGGAAGTTGGGCTCAAGCGCTTGTGCGGCGCGCAAGAGGGGGTCGCTCAGGCGCAACTGGCGGTCCCAGGTAATGATCCGTGCGCCCAGGGCATAACGCCCGGCTTCGACCTGGAACAATAGATTGGCCTCGGCCAATTCGCGCACGTAGCGGTAGATCGTCGAACGGGTAAAACCCAAGGCGCCGCCCATGTCGTCCACCGCCCAGATCGGGCTCTGTTCGGTGAACAGGTCGAGTACCCGCAACATGCGCTCCAGGCTCGAGCCTTTGCTGTCGCCATCCTGCTCGGGCAGGTGTTCAGGGGTGTGTAGGTTTTCCATGTTCATTGCTCGTCCACGATGCTGTTGCGCAGGGTGCCGATGCCAGCGATCTCGACCTCCACCTGATCGCCCGGCTTCATCCACACCGGTGGTTCGCGGAACGCACCGACGCCGCCGGTGGTGCCGGTGACAATTACGTCACCCGGGGCGAGTTCGGTGAAGGTGGAGCAATACTCGATCAGCTGGCGCACATCGAAAATCATGTCGCTGGTGCGGGTGTGCTGCATCACCTCGCCATTGAGGCGGGTGGTCAATTCCAAATCCTGCGGGTCGCCGATCTCATCGCCGGTCACCAGCCAGGGGCCGAAACCGCCGGTATTCGGGAAGTTCTTGCCGGGGACGAACTGAATGGTGTGCTTCTGCCAGTCGCGGACACTACCGTCGTTGTAGCAGGCATAACCGGCCACGTAGTCCAGCGCTTCGGCATGTTTGACGTGGCGGGCCACTTTACCGATCACCACCGCCAACTCGCCCTCGAAATCAAGCTTGTGGGACGCGGTCGGGCGAACGATGGGTTGCAGGTGGGCAGTCTGGCTGTCGGCGAAGCGGGTAAAGATCATCGGATAGGTCGGCATTTCCCGACCGGTTTCGCGCACGTGAGTGGCGTAGTTGATGCCGATGCACAGCACTTTGCCCGGGTTCGGGATCACCGGCAGGAACGTCACTTCAGCAAGGGGGATACGCGGCAGGCTTGCCAGGCGCGCAGCGCTCAGTTCGTTCAGACGGTTCTGGCCGATAGCCTGTTTTAGATCGCTGCCAAGGGTTGGCTTGAGCGATTCCAGGTCGATGATTTGATCACCTTCGACCACGCCGTAGCTGCTACGGCCCTGGACAATAAAGCTTGTGAGTTTCATGGAGGCTCCTAGGAAGAGGGAGGGTGCAATGAGGGTTAATCTAATCGTGCTATAAAATCCTGTAAAGTGGGATTTATACAAAAATCCTAAAATATGGAATTTATGTGTTTTTTTGCGCGACTGTCCCTTTGGCGGACTTGGGGAGCAAAGGGCGGGGAGGCAGGCAGCCACCGCAGATGGCAGGGGCCGCGAGAGGTGAGCAAAAGGCTCTAAACCTGTGGGAGCGAGCTTACTCGCGATGAGGTCAGCCAGTTCAATACTCATGTAATTGAACCGCCGCCATCGCGAGAAAGCTCGCTCCCACAGGGATTGTGCTTAATTGACGGATATCAGGGCCTGATGCCAATCAATCGCTTGGTGCCCAGCAGCCATGCAGCGACATGCGCATCCGGAAGGGAATCCTGATGCGGGCAATGGGGCCGCTGGCCATGTCACGGGTGTCCAGCACGACCAGTTCGCTGCGCCCTTCGGCAATGAGGTTGAGCATGGCAACCACGTAGCCATCGGCTTCCTCTGCATCCGCCGAGCGCGGTATGAAGATGGGTTCCTGGAAGCATCCGCTGTCGCCGGGAAACCAGGCGTCGGTGCGACCTGTCTGCAGGTCCAGGTGCGCCAGCAGGTTGAAAAACTGGAAGGGAATCGGCCCATTCGCCGGGTTGTAAGGACGCTCAGGATCAAAGGCGAGCAGAAAACCATGCTGGTACTTTCGACCGATGTAGCGATCATCACACCGTGGAAACTCGCAGGGATATTCCGTCAGTGGCTGCGGTTGAACGTTCTCCTGCGCGCCATTCAGGTCGAAGGTCCAGCGCATCAGGCTGGCGGCCAGGGTTTCAGGCGGTGGTACGTAGCCGTCGGCCTGGGGGAAGAAGTAGAAGATGTTGCCGCCGGTGACGGGCATGTCGACATACACCTTGCCGTCCTCATCGAACGCATTCAGTGTGTGCCCCTGGAAGCCGTCCTTGGGCCCCTTGAACCAACGTACATCTTGCGCACACCCGTTACGCGGTACGACCGCGAACAGCTGAGGCAGATCGGGTTGCCACTGGAAATGCGGGCCGCCGTTTTTCATGCGCTCGACGTCCACTGTCAACGGAATCAACGGGAACACCACGTACCGTTCGGTCACCGCGAAATCATGCACCATCGCCGCATAAGGCGCCTGGAACCAGATCTCGTGCAGCAGTTTTCCGTCCGGAGAGAGTTCGAAGTAGGCCAGGTCTGGCGTGCCGTCGCCTTTGGCTTCATAACTGCAGGCCAGCAGGTTGCCTGTCACCGGATCGAGCTTGGGGTGGGCGGTGAACGTCGCGGCTTTGATCTGCCCATCAAAGGTCCATTCGCCGAGGGTCTCCAGGGTTTCGAGATCCATCGCCCAAGGCAGGGCATCTTCCTTGAGCGCCAACAGGACGCCGTTGTGAGGGATGACGGTGGTGTTGGCGGTGGTGTTGTTTTTCGCCGCGAGGGGGTCATTGGTGAAAGCGTTGCGATAAACACCATTGAGTGAGCGACCTTCCCGGCGCTGGGCCAGCAGGCGATCGGTTTTCACGTAGCGGCGTCGCAGCGAGGCCTTACCGTTGGCAAAATGAAAGCGGCTAACCATGCCGTCACCGTTAAAAAAGATATCGGTACCCAGCATGGGGGGATACTGCGGGTCTGGCGCGACTTGATAAAAAGTCCCGTGGATCGAAGCGGGAAGAATGCCTTCGATCTCCAGGTCAAACACGTCGGCTTCCACCCGGCTGGGTGTGTAGAGTGCGCCGCTAAACTCAGGTGTCTGGGGGTATTGAATGGTCATCTGGCAATCTCATCAGTGTGCGGTTTCATTCATTTGCAAGGTGCAGCGTCAGGCCGATTGTGCAGACATGGCCGGCCCGGAAGGTTTTACGCCGCGCCGAAAGCGGGCAACGACCAGGCACGAGATAATCAAGGCTAGCAAATAGGCGGAAGCGGCCAGCCACCCCACCGCCCGGAAGTGTCCCTCGCCGACGACCAGCGCAGCCCCGAATGGCCCCAGCCCCTGGCCGACGAAAATGGCGGCGTTACCCAGGCCCGCCAATCGACCGGAAGGGTCCAGTTCCGCCGCCATGGAAAGCAGGTAGGGCAGGCTGAAAAACCAGACCATATGGATCAAGCAGGCCGTGGTGATAAAGGCAACGGGGCTGGTGCCATAGACCATGATCAAGGTCGCCAGCAATGCCGTGCCGAAGCTCAACAGTTGCGGAAACAGCAGGCCCAGGCGCCGTCCGATCAGACCGGCCAGGCCGGCGCCAAGGGCACCGGCAAGAATGCTGCCGCCGAGGATGCCGCCAATCTGCTGGGGCTCCAGGCCGATGCTCTTGCCGATGCGTTCCTGGTACACCCACAGGGCCGAGTGACCGAAGAACAGCAGGGCAAACAGCAGGATCAACAGCATGGCGGTGAGACCGAATGGCTGGATCGAGCCATTGGCCGCGCGATGGGCGTCCGGGTAGCGCTTGGGCACTCTCCGGCAACCCAGCGCCGCGAGCACGCTGGTGATCGCCAACAGGGAAAACGCCCCATTCACGCCAAATGTTTGAAGGACCAGCGGCATGGAGGTCACCAGCAGCATGCCCCACAGCAGGTTGCCGATGTTGATGACCGCGAAGGTCGCATCCTTGGACGTGCGCAGCGCTGCGGTGGCATAGACCACCGCCATGACCGCGCCGCCGCTGGCGCCGCAGATCATCCTGGAAATGACCAGTCCGGCCTGGCTGTGCAGTTGTGTGCTGACCAGGTTACCCAATGCCAGGATCAACAAGGCCACCAGGGCGAAGCGGCGCCGGTCGACGCTCGCCATGAACAGGGCGCAGACCCCGCAGGCGATGGCCATCGCCATGAGTTCCGCAGCGAAGATCGCGCCGATTGCATTGAGCGGCAGGCCGAGCTGGTCGATCAAGGCACCGCCCAGGATCGGCTGGATCTGCAGCGTCCCCAGGGAAATGACCATCATCAGGCAGATGGCGCCCAGTGATTTTTTGCTGTCGATGGAGTCGAGTGCGTTCATGAAGCATCACCTCAGGTAAAGAGCCCGCTCATGCGTGAGCCGGCCTACACGTCAATCAGAACTTGTGAACGTAGCGAACCTGCACCTGGTAATCCGCTCGGGAGCGATTCTCGACGCCGGTTTCTTTATAGGTGTTGAGCCAGAAGGCTTTGTCTTCGGTGATTTTCCAGAACAGGCCCGGGCCAAAGCCCAGCACCTTTTCCCGGGAGTCGGTTAGGGTGCTGCCGTTGACCTTGTCATCCGAAATCTGCCGGAAGTAGTAGCCGTTGATGCCGACCGAGACCTTCGGGAACACTTCGTACGAGGCGGTGAAGTTGGCCCATGCCGACTGTCCTGACTGGGTGTCGCGCACCGCTTGCCCTTCAAAGAACTGCTGCGAACTGCTCGCCGGATCGTCGTTCTTGAAGTTGTACAGATAGTTCAGCCTCCAGCTTACTTCCCAACGGGGTGCCGGCATCCAGGTCGCTGCCCAGTAGGGGTTCAGGGAGAAGTGGTTGGAGCCTGGGTTCAGGTCTTTGTCTTTGTCGTACTTGCCCGTTGGTAGAATGATGTCGAAGGCCATGCGCTGGACGAAAACCGGCCGGCCGCTGGCGTCGACGATCGGATCGAACTGGACCTGTGGCCCGACCGTGACATCGCCCATGCCGGTAGCGTTGTCCTTGAGCTTGGCACCGTTGTCACCGAAATCGCCGTCCAGGGAAACAACGGGGACCAGCAGGCTCCAACCCAGGTGTGCCCCTCCCGCGAAGGTGTCCGGTGAGTAGTAGCTCAGCTGATTGATCATCGTGATGACGTTGATCTTCGGGTCATCGAAGGCGCCGTTTTTCTTGCCGCCGTTGGTCCTGATGCTACTGGCGGTGCTGAACTTCAGGTAGGTCTGGTGAGTCAGCCCGGGTGGCCCCGCAAACCCGTCGTAGAAGCTGGTGCCGCCCAGGTTGATACCGCTGGGTTGGCTTACGGACGGTGGAGGAGGGCCGTCGGCTGCATGGGCGGCAAATGACGCGAAGCTGAGTGCCAGGCACGCTGGCAAAGATTTAGTCAGACTCATCGAAGTGGCTCTATTCTTGGAATTGTGAGCGGGGGAATGTCCCCTGGCACTTCGACTTTAAGTCCCGGTGGTGGGTGATGCTTGAGCGCAACGGCCAGAGTTGACTGAGCGTGCCATGATGGGGCGATGATCCCCAACACTCTTGGCGCTCAACGCGGCGATTGAGGCGGCGCGCGCGGGCGAAGCGGGCCGTGGCTTTGCGGTCGTTGCAGACGAAGTTCGCAAGCTCGCAACTCGCACGACTGAAGCAACCGAACAAGCTGCCGGGATGATTGCTCGCTAAGTACGGTTCCGGTGAAGCTCCTCAGGCGTGACGTTTACCCATACGCTCTCTGCCTTGGTACCTGCTGTCTAACTCGCGAGGCCCACTGTGAAGCATGCGCACGGCCATGATAGCTATGAGCTATCATGGCCGTGCGTATTACTAACTGGATGACCATTCTGCGTCTACGTATCGTGGAGGTATTAAGCGTGATGGGCTGGTAGCACCGTTCGCGTCTTCCAAATCAACACAGGCCTGTACAGGTCATGTTTCCGAGATTTCCATGAAGAAAACGCTTTCGTTGGCCACACGCATAGGGCTTAGTTTCGCGGCCATCCTGGCGCTGCTCATATTGATAACCAGCATCGGCATTCACCGCGTTGCGTTCATTGACTCCACCTTGGGCGACGTAAGCGAAAATGCCGCAAAGGTGCAGCGCTACGCAATCAATTTCCGAGGCAGTGTCCATAACCGTGCCATCGCTATTCGGGATGCCGTGCTGGTAACGACTGATTTGGATTTGGCAAAACACTTATCGGAAGTCTCAGCCTTGGAAAAGGCCTACTCTGACTCGGCAGCTCCAATGGATCAGTTGTTCAAGGGCGCAAGCGTAACTGGCGAGGAGGTTCGATTACTGAGCGCTATCAAGGACATCGAACAACAAACCCTTAACTCCACCAGAGCGGTAATCTCCCTGCGCCAGGCGGGTGACATACCAGGGGCTCAGGCGCTGCTGATGCGTCAAACGTCTTTGGATTACAGTGAGTGGCTCAAGCGCGTCAATGCATTGATCGACTACGAGGAAGCATCAATCAAGGCGAAGTTGGGCGCAGTGCAGGCAACCGCCAGCCAGTTCAGTACGCTGATGCTTATCGCGACAGGTATTGCCCTGCTGCTGAGCATCACGTTGTCGGCTGTACTTATTCGCTTTGTTACATCCACGCTGGGTGCTGAGCCCACAGACGTTGCATTGGCCATCGAGCGACTGGCAGCTGGTGATCTGAATCAAACGATTTCCACAGAGTATCCCGGCAGTGTCATGGGCGTCCTGAAAGACACGCTGGGCCATCTCGCAGAGACCATTCGTCAAGTACGTAAGGCGGCCCAAGAAGTCAATTACTCGGCCACCCAGTTGTCTGCCGCATCATCGGCTAATAATGAGCAGACCAGCTTGCAAACCCGCGAAGCCGAGCAGGTAGCCGCAGCCATCATGCAAATGGCGGCGACGGTTAATGAAGTATCCGGGTATGCCGCGCAGGCAGCTGATGCCTCCCGGTTGGCTGATACTGACGTGGGAAGTGGGAACAAATTGGTTGCAAGCACCACGGTTGCTATCGAACAGCTGGCATTAACCCTCGAGCAAACGACTGCTACCGTGAACCAGGTGTCCAAACATAGTGAAAATATTGCGTCAGTGATCGACGTAATCAACTCCATCGCCTCGCAAACCAATTTGCTTGCTTTGAACGCAGCTATCGAGGCTGCTAGAGCTGGCGAGCACGGGCGTGGATTTGCGGTGGTAGCGGACGAAGTACGTTCTTTGGCCAACCGGACACAGCAGTCGACCGAAGAAATTCGAGAGATGATCAGTACGTTGCAATCGGGTACCGAAACAGCATCTCAAACCATGCGCGATAGTTGTGAGTTGGCGAGCCAAACGGTCACACAAACACGCAGTGCGCAGGAGGCGTTGGCAAGGATCAGTGAGCAGGTTGCCGCTATCAGTCATATGAACGCCCAGATCGCGAGTGCCTCCGTGCAGCAGAGTAGCGTGACCGATGAGGTCGCTGAAAACATCAACCGCATTCATGGCTCGACGGTTGAGTCGGCCAATGGCGCGCGCCAAGTGGCAGCAGCCAGCATCGAGCTATCAGATTTAGCGGATCGTCTTACCGCTAAAGTGGCGTTCTTCTCTGCGGCTTAGTGGATTCGACAGTTTTTCACAGCCGGACTGACGTTTATGCGCGACCGCTGGGCTACTCAGCAGGATGCTTCGACAAGAAGTAATAAATATCCTATCAAACCCCGTAACGCTTGTTTCCACCTGAGGTAATGCAGTACCTACCCCTTGATCCTTGTTGCACAGCGCTGCCCATTCAGCACTGATACAGCAGAACCAAAGCAACTGACTGAATACCTGAAAGCAGCTGCATTAAGCGGGCTTTCAAGGTGAGTATTATGCTCGGGCCGCTCTGCTGCGGGTCATATGGATGAGTGCTGATCTACGACTATCCAGGGAGATTCGCTCTTCGACAGCAAAGGGCAAGAAGCCTAGTTTTGGATAAAGCAGCAAGCCTGCTGTATTTTCATTGAAGCACGAGATCTGCACCTCTGTGGCGTCGTAGCGGTCGAACGCCAGAGCTGTCATCGTCTCCACGATGAAGGTCGCCACACCTTTACCTCGTGCCTCTTGGGCAACGATGACATTGCCGATACAGCAAACCCCACCCGTTTCAGCCCGATAGAAGTTAGCAAAGCCGACAACGCTGTTCCGGGTCTCGACAACCGTGGAGTCGAATCGTTGAGTAATAGCGTTAGACAGTTGAGCTTCAGTCAGAGGGTATTGAGCTTTCGGGAACATATAAAACAGTTCCCGAGCGTTCAGGGGAAAGCTACAGATAGTTTTGATGTCGTCAGCCTTCACTGGCCTGTGTTGCAATATCATCGCGCGTCCTTGAGGTCTGTGTTTCCGGCATTTTAGCTCAACTAGATTTGCTCAAGCACCTTGCCTGATTACCGGGGGCATGCATCGATGCATACATAAAAACGTATGGGACAACCTGGTGGCAGGCCTGCAAAAGGAGGTTCCCTACGACTCAACCGTCGTTGCTTTCTTCGCTTCGTCCAGCATCCATTGAGCAAACGCTTGTATTGGCTCTCTGCTCAATGCGATGGGCTCGGGGAGGATGAGGCAGAAGGTTTTGGAAATGGTTTTCCCCTCTGGCCACGGAGCGACCAGACGTCCTAACGCCAGTTCAGTTTCAACGTAAAGACGCGGGACCAGCGCAACACCGAGGCCGGCCAATGCCGCCTCGATCAACATGCCGTGAAGATCGTAGCGCGCACCAATCGCTGGATTGGTAAGTGGGATCCCCGTTTCCAGGGAATAGCGCTGCCAGGCATCCGGGTTCTGCCGTCGGTGCAGGCGTGGAAGCATGTCCAGTGTTGCTGCTCCTGTGCTCTCTTGGAGCAATGCAGGATGACAAACAGGAACCAGCACTTCATGCAAAAGGTGGTGAGTCCGCATACCCGTCCACGCTGGGTGCTCGAAATGGATGGCAGCATCGAATCCGCTCCCGGCCAGGACGAAGGGGTCCATGCGCTCGGCCAAATGCACAGTGAGGTTCGGATGCTTTTGCTGGAATCGTGTCAAGCGAGGAATGAGCCATCGCATCGCGAACGTCGGGATAGTGGCGATGTCCAGGCTCGCACCATCGTTCGGCTGCCCCATTAAGTACTGACTGTCCCGATCCAGGCGGTCCAGCGATTCGCGAACTTGTGCCGCGTAGCGTTCCCCGTTGGGCAGGAGCCGGACACGATTGCCGACTCGTTCGAATAGCGCGACACCGAGGAAGGCTTCCAGCCGGCCAATCTGGCGACTGATGGCGCCTTCAGTCAAAGACAGTTCTTCTGCCGCGCGCGCGAAGCTGCCGTGACGAGCGGCCGCCTCGAATGCTGTCAATGCCGTGCTGCTCGGGATCTTCTTTCGCATAAGCGTTCTCGGTCTAAGGGTGGTGATCCAGATAAGCTTGAGCTTTTATCACTGAAGCATACCGAAAAATCGCTTTATTCGTTGATGTCAAGGCCATACCGTGATGGAACATCAACAAGGAGGGCCGGACACACGATGTTCGGCCGCGACGTTATCCATGATCTATACCGTCGAGTGCAGCTTTACCGACCCCGCCAGCGAAGCCGAGTGGAATGATTTCTATAGCCTGGAAAAACTACCCGCGCTTATTTCCGTGAGCGGGTTCCATACCTCGCAGCGCTTCAAGGCGTTGAGCACGGGTTGCCCTGTCTACCTTGCCATGCATTCGATCGACGGCCTGGCCGTGCTTGAGGGCGATGAGTATCGCCAGAAGGGCGGCGGCAATTTTGCACGCTGGCAGCAGCACATCACCGATTGGCACCGCAATCTGTATGGCGCCCTTGAACGTGCGCCTGCCGTCGGTGAAGGCGAGCATCTGATCGTAAGCGCAGTCGGTCCCGAGCCGCTCATCGAGAGGGGGCTGGCGCCTGATAGGATGCGCGCCGTCGCATTGGAGAAGTGCCCTGAAATCAGATGGCTGGCGAAGCTGGATAGCTCCATCCGTCTCGATGTGGATACCCTTCCGAACCACGTACACCTCTATGCTCCGATGACCGCGCAGTTGACGAGTGGCAGTGGCGCACTGCCCCACACGCCGGGGCAAAACCGACATGCCTAACCTGACAATCTTCATCCAGGCGGAAAAGATGCCGCCCGAGGCGAATCTGGCGGAACTCACTGAAGAATGTACTCGGCTTTGCACGGACGTCCTCCAGGCTACGTTGGACAACGTGCATGTCATCTATGTCTCTGTTCGCCAAGGGCGCGGGCATCCTGCTTACGCGGAAATCAGGTACCGCCTCGAACCGCTCAGAACGCCATCGGTCATGGATGTCTTCATGGCGCGACTGGATGAGGCCGTAGAGCGCCATGCGGGGCTAACGGCGCGCATCCGTTGCATCGGCTATCCAGCTGCTGCCATTTACGCGCGGAACTGATGACGCGCAAGGAGTGCTGCAATGAGCGACATGAAATTTCCGGGCCAGCAGATCGGCGAGTTTTCGATTACGGCCATCAGTGACGGATACCTTTGCGCAAGTCTGGATCTCCTCTCCAATATCGATCCTGCGCAGGCGTCCAAGTTGCAGCAGGACGCAGGCGTGAGCGACCCATCCTCGATCCACATCAACTGTTACCTGGTGCGTGGAAGGGGCCGCACGATTCTCATCGATGCGGGGGCTGGTGGTTTCAAGCAGTGGGGCGGAAAGCTGAAGGCCAATCTCGCACTGGCTGGCGTGCAACCCTCTGACATTGACGCGATTCTCCTGACTCACGCACATCCCGACCATGTTGGGGGGCTGGTTGATTCTTCCGGGGCAGCTGTCTTTCCCGATGCAGAGTTGGTCGTGCACCAGCGTGAGGTTTCTTTCTGGGAGGACGATGGCAATCTCAGCCGAGCGAGTGAGCGTGCTCGTGGCAACTTTCTGTTTGCTCGGAAGGTGTTCGATCAGTATCGGGAGAAAATGCGCACATTTACTGATAACGAAGTCCTCCCTGGCATCAGTGCGACGCCCCTTCTGGGGCATACGGCGGGGCATTCCGGTTATCGCCTCGAATCCGATCAGAGGAGTCTGTTGATCTGGGGGGATATCGTTCATTTCCCTCAAGTCCAGATTGCGCGTCCCGACGTATCCATTGCATTTGACCAAGACCCGCTGCTTTCCGCCGCCACACGTTCAAAGTTGTTGGATGTCGTCAGCTCGGACAAGATTCTTATCGCGGGTATGCACCTTGGCGAGCTTGGATTTGCACATGTCGAGCGGATAGGCAAGACCTACAAAATTTCCTACGAAACTTAGCGGCTGTTCGAGATGCCTACGATGCATCGGCTGCGGCGAATGAGGTCATTGATCCCACGGCGCCTCCTGCCAGCGGTCGAACAGAAAATCGCTGAACGCCGTCAGCCGGCGTGGATTGCAATCGTCACTCCTCATTTGCGGCGCATACGCGGTGCCACACCGGTCAGATGCTCACGTACACACGCCCAGGCTATGTGAAGGCTGTTGCGCAGTGACACGGCATCAAGGGTCATGATGCGTAATGAAACCCCGCAATCGTTGGGCAATGCGCTGACACCCAGATAGCTGTCGGGGTGAGTGGGCAGGGCATTGCGCAATGCGGTTTTCAGCGCTTCGACAGGCAAGCCCTGACCCACGAGCATGAATGTCGCCAGGGTCTGGAAGGCACCACTGACGCCCGGTAATTGCCGCAGCAGGTCTTGCCCGTTCAGCGCCAGGCGATCGCCGGCCAGCAAGCGGCCTGCCGGGCAGCGCACTTCCAGGTCGGCGCGGTAGACATCGAAGAGGCCGGCACTGTCCTGGGGGGTGTGCAGGCAAAACGCGTCGCACAGCATCACCCTGGCGCCCGGGTGCAGATTCACCCTTACCTGGCTGTGCAGTTTTGCCTGGGGAAACAGGATCGTCGCCATAGGCAGGTACTCCAGTAGCGCTCCGTGTTCGGCGGTGAGGCTGACGGTCTGCCGTGCCGATTGCTCGAGCATACTGTGGGCTACCGTCGCCGCGCCAGTGCTGACATGCACTTGAGTGTCCGGCCCGGCATGCAGGTGCATCCGCAAATCCTGGCCTGCGAAAATCCCGCCCGAGCAAGACTGCACATACACGGCGGCCATGCCTTTCGGGTCGTCGGGCAGCTTCAGGGTGCGGCCCAGATGAAAGGGATAGCCCACGCGCTGTTCGCTGATATAACTGGCGCCGGACGGCGCTTTGCTGAAGGCAATCCGGGCCTGCACCTGCGAGGATGCCTTGGGCGGTGCAATCAACGGGTGAAACAGTTCCTGCGGCGCGTTCATGGTCGGTCAAACAACACGGCGCGGCTGATGGCGTCGACGACCGCGTCGACCCCGTCACCCGTCGCGCAGTTGGTGAACAGCACGGGCCGGCCGTTGCGGGCTTCGGCTGACTCGCGACGCATGCGTGGCAGATCCACGCCCACATAGGGCGCCAGATCATATTTGTTGACCACCAGCAGATCACAGCTCAACACGCCGGGCCCTCGTTTGCGCGGGATGTCATCGCCGCCGGCGACATCAATGACAAAGATCCAGTAATCCACCAGATCCAACGAGAAGGTCGAGGCCAGGTTATCGCCGCCGGACTCAATCAGGATCAGGTCCAGGTTCTCGAATCGCGCTTCCAGCTCGTCGGCCATTTGCAGGTTCAGCGTCGGGTCTTCGCGGATCGCCGTGTGCGGGCAGGCGCCGGTTTCCACCGCGAGCACCCGTTGTGGGTCGATCAGGCCGCTGCGCTGCACGCGTTCGGCGTCCTCGCGGGTCGCCAGGTCGTTGGTGATGATGGCCAGCTCGGTGCCGCGCGCGATGAAGCGCGGAATCAGTTGCTCCAGCAGGCGAGTCTTGCCCGAGCCGACCGGGCCGCCGATCCCGACGCGCGCGGCGCCGGGGTGGGGTTGCGGCTGCGGTGCGGCGTTGAATGCAGTGCTCATTAGCAGGTTCCTTTTATTGGCTGTGATCAGCGCAGCATGTAGCGCTGGGCCAGGGGCACTTCGCTGACCGGCTCGCAGGTCAGGCGCTCACCGTCGGCGTACACATCGAAGGTCTGGGGGTCGACGCGAATGTCCGGGCAGGCGTCGTTGTGCAACATGTCGGACTTGCGCAGCGTGCGGGTGCCGAAGGCCGGCAACAGGGCTTTTTTCAGGCCCAGTTTCTCAGCGGTATCGGCCTCCACCGCAAGGCGATTGACGAAATTCACCGACAGTGCCTGTTTGGCCTCACCAAAGGCCCCCCATTGCGGGCGCATGATCAGCGGCTCGCAGGTGTACAGCGAGGCTGCCGAGTCGCCCATCACGCCGTGCACGATAAACCCGCCCTTGACCACCAGCTCAGGCTTGACGCCAAAAAAGGCCGGCCGCCACAGCACCAGGTCAGCGAGCTTGCCCGGCTCCAGCGAGCCGATGTAACTGTCGATGCCGAACACCCGCGCAGCGTTGATCGTATACTTGGCGATGTAACGCTTGATGCGTTCGTTGTCGCCCAATCCGGTTTTTTCTTCCGGTAGACGGCCGCGTTGGTCTTTCATCTTCGAGGCCAGCTGCCAGGTGCGGCAGATCACCTCGTTGATGCGCCCCATGCCCTGGCTGTCGGAACCCAGGATCGAAATCGCCCCGGTGTCGTGCAGGATGTCTTCGGCGGCGATGGTCTGCGGACGCACTCTGGATTCGGCGAACGCCACGTCTTCCGGCACGTCCGGATTGAGGTGATGGCAGACCATGATCATGTCCAGGTGCTCGTCGAAGGTGTTGACGGTGTACGGGTTGGTCGGGTTGGTCGAGGAGGGGATGCAATTGGATTTTCCCGCCACGCTGATGATGTCCGGGGCGTGGCCGCCGCCTGCGCCTTCGGTGTGGTACATGTGGATTGTGCGGTCGCCGATGGCGGCCAGGGTGTCTTCGAGAAAACCCGATTCATTCAGGGTGTCGGTGTGCAACTGCACCTGGAAGTCGTATTCATCGGCGACCTTGAGGCAGGTATCGATCACGGCGGGCATCGCGCCCCAGTCCTCGTGTATCTTCAATCCCAGGCAGCCACCGCGCAGTTGGCCGAGCAGCGATTCCGGCTTGCTGGAATTGCCCCTGCCGAGAAAGCCGAAATTGATTGGCCAGGCTTCAGAGGCCTGCAGCATCTTGCCGACGTTCCATTCGCCGCCGCAGTCGATCCCCACGGTAATCGGCCCGAGCGAGCCGCCGATCAGCGTCGTCAGGCCCGCCGCCAGCGCGTGATCGCACAGTTGCGCCGAGTCGAAATGCACGTGCACGTCGATCCCGCCCGGCGTGACGATCAGGCCTTCTGCGTCGCGCACGGTGGTTGCGACGCCGCAGATCAATTGCGGATGGACACCGTCCATGACCTGCGGATTGCCGGCCTTGCCGATGGCCACGATCTTGCCGTCCTTGATGCCGATGTCGCCTTTGACGATGCCGATCACCGGGTCGATGATCAGCGCGTTGCAGATCAGCATGTCCAGCGCGCCGTCTGCGCTGTCATGCCCCGGCATCAGGCCCATGCCGTCGCGCAGGGTCTTGCCGCCGCCGTGCAGGCATTCATCGCCGGGCACCGCGTAGTCGAATTCCACCTCGGCCAGCAGCGACGTATCCCCCAGGCGCACCGCGTCGCCGGTGGTGGGGCCGTACATCGCGGCGTATTCCTTGCGCGTCATTGTTGCCATGGGTCACGCCCCCTTGAACTGTTGTGCGCGGGCTCGATCAAGCGCGATGGCTTTGCAGGCCGGATCGTGCAGGTTGCCATTGGTCAAACCGCTGAAACCGTGGATGTCCCCCGTGCCGCCGAATTGCACCAGCTGCACTTCGCGCAGCTCCCCCGGCTCAAAACGCACGGCAGTGCCCGCGGGAATGTCCAGGTGCATGCCGAAGGCGGCGGCGCGCGGGAAATCCAGCGCCTTGTTGACTTCGAAAAAGTGGTAGTGACTGCCGATTTGCACCGGCCGGTCGCCGGTATTGATGGCCCGTACGGTGGTCGTGGGGCGACCGCTGTTGAGTTGTATATCGCCCTCGGGCGAGATGATTTCCCCAGGCGTCGGCATGACGGCCAACGGCAACTGCCCGGGTCGAATCGGCTGATGCACGGTGACCAGTTTGGTGCCATCGGGGAACGTACCTTCCACCTGCAGCACCGGCAGCAGATCGGCCACGCCGGGCATGACGTCGTCAGTGTTGAGGAGTGTCGAGCCGAAACCGATCAGCTCGGCCACGCTGCGACCCTCACGGGCGCCTTCCAGTATCTCATCGGCAATCAGCGCCGAGGCTTCCGGAAAGTTCAGGCGCAGCCCTTTGGTGCGGCGTTTGCGCGCAAGTTCGGCGGCGGTGTATAGCGTCAGCCGCTCAAGTTCGGTGGGCGTCAGCAGCATGTTCAAGCTCCTGTGTCGGCAGCAGGCGTTTTCGTGCCCGCCACCTCAATTGGCGAAAAGACGGAGGTCCTGGGTTTCGTGCCGCATCACGGCGATCTCGGCCATGGGTGTGAAGCCGCTGGCGTCGTCGAGGGTGAGTGGCGCCTGAGCCAGCAGTTGCAGCAGCAAGGGCTGGATGTCGGTGAGCACCCGCTGCGCATCCACATGCCCCATTACGCCCAGGCGCACAGCGGCACTGACCAATCCGGTGCACAGCCCATGGGCGGCGGCGAGTTGGCAGTGCTCGAGTTGCATGCCGAGTTGTTGCCACAGCAGCCCTTGCAACACCGGCAAATGCCCCGGCGTTGCCCGGGCGAGCACGTGTTGCTGGTAAGCGGCAGCGCCGGGGGTACCGAGCGCGACATGCACGCCCAGCAACGATTGGCCGACGCGACGTGAGCCTTGGCGCAGTTCCTCGGCCAGGGTCAGGGCCTCGATGTGACTGTCCAGGTCCATCAGGGTGGCGAGGTCAGCCGCTGCATGCCAGGCGGCGCATAAAAACACCCGGTCAAAACTGTTCCAGCGATGGCGCAATTGACCTTCGACGAAGGCCCGCACCTGAACGCTGCAATCATTCTGCAGGCCGCGCTGACGGCGCCTGACAGGGACGGGGTCGGTCATCGCGGCGTTCTGCCCCAGGCGCGCATCGGCCACCAGCGTTTCCAGGCCCCATGACCAGGCAACCGCACCACCAGGGAAAAAACTGTCGGCCTGTTGCAGTGCCAACAGGCTGCTGCGCAACTCGGCCGGTGCGGCGTTCATAGGCGCAGCACCCGGCCGTCCGCGAGCAGCGGCGCCAGACGCTCGAGGTAGTCGGCCTCCGGGCCATTCAGCGGGATCCGTAACGCAGTGCCTGCAAAGCGCACGGTCCAGTGCATGTTGCCGGCGAAATACCCCAGCTCCAGCGCGGCGGCAGCGTCCCGCGGTTGCAGGTCGAGAAAGTGCACGTCCTGCATGTGCACGACGATGGCGCGCTGACCGTCGAGCATCAGCACCGAGCCGTTACGCAGCTGCTGATGGCGCTCCAGCCGAATCGCACAGTCGGTGCCGCGATCACTGGCCAGGCGCAGGCGATGACGCTGAATGTCGCTGGCCGACAGGCTGAGGGTTTCGACCAGGCCTGCGTGGCTGAGGTCATGCAAACGGTCGGCGAGGGCAGGGTCGCTGGCCTGGCCCAGAATGCGGTCGAGGATCAACATGGTGTGTGCTCCCAGGTCCGGTTTCAGATGGTCAGGTAGCGCAGGATGCGCTCGCGGTCGACGGTTTCCCGGACCTCGCTGTGCACGAACTCGCCTTTCTCGATGATCAGGTAACGGTCGGCCACCGCCATCGCAAACGACAGCACCTGTTCGGAGACGATCAGCGAAAATCCCCGTTCTTTTTTCAGCAGGTTCAGGGCCCGGGCGATGTCCTTGATGATCGACGGCTGAATGCCCTCGGTCGGCTCATCCAGGATCAACACTTTGGGGTTGGAGACCAGCGCGCGGGCAATCGCCAGCTGTTGTTGCTGGCCGCCGGAGAGGTTGCCGCCCTTGCGTCGACGCATCTCGAACAGCACCGGGAAGTACTCGTAGATGTAGTCGGGAATCGGTGCGGCAGGGGCGCCCTGCATGCCCGTCAGGATATTTTCCTCCACCGTCAGGTACGGAAAAATCATCCGCCCCTGCGGCACGAAGCCCACCCCGGCGGCGACCCGCTCATAGCTCTTGCTGGCGGTGAGTTCCCGGCCCGCCAGCGTGATGCTGCCGCTGCGCGCCGGCAGCATGCCCACCAGGCTTCTGAGCAGGGTGGTCTTGCCCATGCCGTTGCGACCCATGATCGCAAGGGACTCGGCCGGTGCGAGGGTCAGGTCGAGATTGCGCAGCACATGGCTGTCGCCGTAATACACGTTCAGGTTATTGACGGTCAGCATGCTCAGTGCCCCAGGTAGACGTCGATGACGCGAGGATCGTTTTGCACCTGATCCATCGAGCCGTAGGCCAGGGTTTTGCCCTGGTGCAGGACGGTGACTTTGTCAGCCACTGACTTCACGAACTCCATGTCGTGCTCGATGATCACCATGGCGCGGCCCTTGGCGATGCGCTTGAGCAGGCCTGCGGTCTTTTCCCGCTCGCCTGCACTCATGCCGGCCACCGGCTCGTCCAGCAGTAACAGTTCCGGGCGCTGCATCAGCAGCATGCCGATCTCCAGCCACTGCTTTTGCCCGTGGGACAACAGCCCGGCTTTGCGCCCCAGCTGGTCCTGCAGGAAAATCATCTCGGCGGTCTGCTCGATCTCTGCTTGCAGGGCCGGGTCCTTGCGGGCGAACAGGCAGTTGAAAATGCCGCGTTTGCCGGGCGATGAGATGTCGAGGTTCTCGCGCACGGTGAGGTCTTCATACACCGAAGGGTTCTGGAACTTGCGCCCAACGCCCGCGCGGGTGATCTGGTATTCGATCATGTTGGCCAGTTGCAGGTCCTTGAAACGAATGCTGCCGGCACTCGGGCGGGTTTTGCCGCAGATCATGTCAAGCAGGGTGGTCTTGCCCGCGCCGTTAGGCCCGATCACCACGTGCACCTGATTTTCTTCGACATAGAAATTAAGGCTGTCCACTGCCTTGAAACCGTCGAACGACACCGTGAGGTCTTCGACACTCAGCAACAGGCCACTCATGACTGCACCTCCTGTTTGTTGTGGCCAAGGCGTTGCAGCAAACCGGCCAGCCCGGTCGGCAAGAACAGCACCACGCCCATGAACAGGAAACCGATGAAGTACTGCCAGAAGTTGACGAAGTTTTCCGACAGGTAGGTTTTGGCCACGCCGATCAACAGCGTGCCGTACACCGCACCGACCAGCGACAGACGCCCGCCAAGGGCTGCGTAAATCACGATTTCGGTCGAAGGAATGATGCCCACCAGCGACGGCGACGCGAGGCCGACCTGCAGGGTGAACATCACCCCGCCGAGCGCCGAGATCAGTGCTGCGACGGCAAAGATGAACGCTTTGAACAGCGCCGTGTTGTAGCCGGAAAACCGTACGCGGTCCTCACGGTCACGGATCGCCACCACCACTTTGCCCAGCCGGCTGCGCAGGATGAACCCGCACAACGCCACGCAGCCCAGCAGCAACAGGGTGGTGATCAGGTACAGAATCCAGGGCGTTTGAGGCGTTTGCAGGCTCAGGCCAAAGGCGGTCTTGAAGTCGGTCAGGCCGTTGACGCCGCCGGTGTAGCCTTGCTGGCCGATGATCATGATCGACATGATCGCCGCCAACGACAGGGTGATGATCGAGAAGTACACGCCGCCCACGCGCTTCTTGAAATACGCGTAGCTGAACACAAACGCGAGCAATGCCGGGAGGACGAGGATCGCCGCAAAGGTGAATGTCGCCGACTCGAAAGGCTTCCACCACCAGGGCAGCGCGTCGACGCTGTTCCAGATCATGAAGTCCGGCAACGCCGAGCCGTAGAAGGCGGCGAGCGCGCTCGCCGCTTCGTCGTTGGCGGTGGCTTCAAGTTTCAGGTACATCGCCATCATGTAGCTGCCAAGGCCAAAGAAGATGCCCTGGCCCAGGCTGAGTATCCCGCCGTAGCCCCAGATCATCACCATGCCCACGGCGCAGAACGCCAGGCTCAGGTATTTGCCGGCCAGGCCCAGGCGAAAGTCGCCCAGGCTCAGGGGCAATATCACCAGCAACAGCAGCGACAGCCAGACCAGGCTGTGGCGCTCGAGCAACGGCAGCAACCCGGTGCGCAGCCGGCGCGTGGTCGGCGTCGAGGTGCTGGGGCGGGTGAGGGGCGTCTCAGTCATATCGTTCATCTCAGCGTCTCACTTTCGCGGCGAACAAGCCGTTGGGGCGGAAGAACAGCAGCACGATCACCACCAGCAGCGTGATGGCTTTGGCCATGGACCCGGTGGTGAGGTATTCCAGCGAAATCTGCGTCTGGCCGATGGCGAAGGCCGACAGGAAGGTGCCCAGCAAACTCTCCACCCCGCCAAACACCACGACGATGAAGGTGTCGACCAGGTACTGCTGGCCGCTGACCGGGCCGGTCGAGGCCAGCATGGTGAACGAGCTGCCGGCGATCCCTGCCAGCCCGCAGCCCAGGGCAAACGTGACCGCATCGACACGGGCGGTGTTAATGCCGGCTGCCCCCGCCATGGCGCGGTTCTGGGTCACCGCGCGAATGCGCAGCCCCCAGCGGCTGCGGTACAAAAACAGAAACACGGCGCCGGCGATCACCAGTGTCAGGCCGATGATGAAAATCCGATTGAGCGGCAGTTCCAGGCCTTCGCTGATCTTCCACGCGCCTTGCAGCCATTGCACCGTGGGCACGCTGACTTCCTTGGGCCCGAAGACCTGGCGGAACACCTGCTGCAGCACCAGCGACAGGCCCCAGGTCGCCAGAAGCGTGTCGAGCGGGCGGTTGTACATGAAGCGAATAAAGCAGCGCTCGAGCAGGAAACCGAACGCGAAGGTCACGACGAAGGCCACGCCGATGCCGATCACGAAATACCAGCCCATGTAGTCGGGAAAGTAGCGCGCAAACACCACGGACGTGACGTAGGTCATGTACGATCCCATCGCCATCAACTCGCCGTGGGCCATGTTGATTACGCCCATCAGGCCGAACACGATGGTCAGCCCCAGGGCCATCAGCACCAACACCGAGAACAGCGAAAACCCGCTGAAGACCTGCATCACCAAAATATCGAAAGTCATTGCGTCGCTACCTGTCGCTGCACGTTGGCGGACCGCGTGGGCGGGAGAGGGCGCGAGTCAGATCGCGCCCGACCCTGCATCACAGTTTCGGGAAAGGGTTAGGCTCGATGGGCGCGGACTCGTAGATCACGTCAACCTGGCCCTGGGCGTTGAGGGCGCCGATGCGCGCACGCTTCCACAGGTGGTGGTTGTCCTTGTGGACCTTGACCTCGCCTTCAGGCGCGTCGAGGGTCAGCTCCGAGGACGCGGCGATCACGGCCGGGACGTCGAAACTGCCGGCTTTTTCCACGGCTTTCTTCCACAGGTACACGGCGGTGTACGCGGCCGCCATCGGGTCGCCGACTACGCGTTTGTCGCCATAGCGGGCCTTGAAGGCGGCGACGAATTTCTCGTTGACCGGGTTTTTCAGGCTCTGGAAGTAGCTCATGCAGGTGAGAAAGCCGGTGAGGTTTTCGGCGCCGATGCCGGTGACTTCTTCTTCGGTGACGGCCAGCGCCATCAGCGTCTGGTTGCTGCTGTCGATGCCGGCGGCCTTGAGCTGTTTGTAGAACGCCACGTTTGAGCCACCGACGATGGTGGACAGTACGATGTCGGGCTTGGCGGCCTTGATTTTGTTGATCACCGAGGAGAACTCGATGTTGCCCAGGGGCAGGTAATCCTCACCGACGATGGATCCGCCCTGCTTGGTCACCGACGCCCGTGCCAGCTTGTTGGTGGTGCGCGGCCAGATGTAGTCCGAGCCCACGAGGTAGACGGTCTTGCCTTTGTTGGCCATCAACCAGCTGACGGCTGCCAGGGTTTGCTGCGACGCTTCGGCGCCGGTGTAGATGATGGCCGGGGATTTTTCCAGGCCTTCATAGAACGTCGGGTAATACAGCAACGCCTTGTTGCGTTCGAACACTGGCAACACCGCTTTACGCGACGCCGAGGTGAAGGCGCCGAACGTAGCGACAACGTGATCGTTTTCCAACAGCTTGCGCGCCTTCTCGGCGAAGGTCGGCCAATCGCTGGCACCGTCCTCGACGATCGGTTCGATGGTCTTGCCGAGCACGCCACCGCTGGCGTTGATTTCGTCGATGGCGAGTTTTTCCGCGTCCACCACCGAGGCCTCACTGATGGCCATGGTGCCGGTCAGCGAGTGGATGATGCCGACCTTCACGGTCTCGGCTGCCTGCACCTGGCTGACCAGGGAAAACGGCAACAGGCTGAAGGCGCCCAGCAACAGGGCATGCTTGATCAAACGGCGTTTGTCGTTGTGCATTCACTTCTCTCCAGGAATAAAAAAAGCCCGACATCCCGGCTAAATCAATAGTCGGGAAATCAGGCTTCTTGTGCCGAATCTGGCGGGACAGCTGTGTCCGATCCAGTCGTACGCGAGGTGCTTCCCTACTTGCCAAGAGGGCGTAGGGCAAACAGCTGGCGCGATGTCTCTGGAGAGTTATAGCAAGGGCAGTGCCAATTGCGACCAGGGCGTTTTCCGGGCAGTCGAAGGGGCGTGCGAGTGACGCCTGCATCTATTGTCGCGTGTCACTGGCCTGCGCTGCTTTGGCGCGAATGCACCCTGAATGCACCAATACCGTGAGCGTGTGGGCGGCATGGATGGGCTCCACGGCAAGGATTGAAACCGGCCGGCGCCGCGGGTGCAGCTCGCCCATTGCGTGTGGCCCACTATCTGCATGAGCGACAGGCAACACCCTCGCAGGGTCCCTTGTCACACGCCCATTCTCGGCAGGTGTGGAAGGCCCCTCGCATGACTGGCCCTGACAGTGTTGTCGCGCCAGCCCCAGGCACAACCCGCCTGAGAGCAGCCATTTTGTTATACGGCGTCTCGCTCAATCATTATTTGCACAGGCCTCCAGACCCCCATCCACGAGCGGGTGTCTTTTCTCACGTTGAACAAGGTTGATAGGCATGGTTGACCAGTCGATCCGCATAGGCGGTCTGTTTTCCGATACCGGTGTCACGGCGGCTGCCGAGGGCTCGACGATGCGCGGCGCGCAGTTTGCAATTGCGCAGATCAATGCGGCAGGCGGGGTCGGTGGTCGCCCGCTGCAGTTGATCACCCGCAACCCCGATTCAACGCCTGCGCTGTACGCCATGCATATCGAATCGCTGATCCGCGAAGAACACCTGCGGTTTTTCTTTGGTTGCTACACCTCGGCTGCACGCAAGGCGGCACTGCCGATTGTCGAGCGCTACGACGCCCTGTTGCTGTACCCGGTGTATTACGAAGGTTTCGAGTATTCGCGCAACATTATCTACACCGGCGCCACACCGAATCACAATGCCTTGCCCCTGGGCAATTACATGCTCGACAACTTCGGCAATCGCGTGTTGATGATCGGTTCCGAGTACGTCTACCCGTACGAAACCAATCGCTTGATGAGCGACCTGTTGTACGAGCGTGGCGGTACCAAGCTGGGCGAGTATTACCTGCCGCTGAAAAACGCACGTCCGGAAGATTTTGCCAAACTGATGGTCAAGGCCAGGGAGCTCAAGCCCTCGTTTATTTTCTCGACGGTCGTCGGCGAAACCATGGGGCATTTGTACCAGGCCTACGCCGACGCAGGCTTCGACCCCTCGGTGATGCCGATTGCCAGCCTGACGACCAGCGAAACCGACATCCAGCAAATGGGGGTTCACCTGGGCACTGGGCATATCTCGGCGGCTACGTATTTTCAGTCGGTGGACACGCCGACCAACCGCCAATGCATCGCCCAATACCGCGAGTTGTTTGGTCAACACCAGGTCACTGACCGTTGCTGGGAGGCGGCGTACTTTCAGGTGCACTTGCTGGCCAAGGCGATCATTCGAGCTGGCAGCACGCAAGTGGAGGATGTGCTGCAGGCCATGCGCGGGCTGGAATTCGAAGCGCCACAAGGACGCATTCGGGTCGATGCCAACAATCACCACACGTACCTGTTTTCGCGGATTGGCCGGGCCAACGTCGAGGGCCAATTCGACATCCTTTACGAAAGCCAGAGTGCACTCAAGCCTGACCCTTATGCCATTGCACCCAATTTCAATGAATGGTCCGGCTCGGTGGGGAGACGTCCATGACCTTGCGCGCCGCCAAGAAACGCCTGCGCAACGACAGCGCGACAGGCATCAAGGACCTGCGCGATGTCAGCGTATTGGTGATCCACCCGGATGACGAGGATGGACGCAACCTGATCGAGCAGTTGCAGCGCATCGGTTGTCAGGTGCGTGTGCAATGGCCGATTCCGGAGCGCTTGAGCGCCGAGGCGGACGTGATCGTATTGGCGGTGTCGCCGGAAAGCCTGTCGACCAACACGCCATGGCTGCTGCACGCCAGCACGCCGCCGATCATTCCGGTGATTGCCTATGAGAACCCGATCATCGTCGAGGCATTGGTGCAACTGAACGCTTGCGCTGTCATCCCTTCGCCCGTGAAGTCGTTCGGTTTGCTGACCGCTTTGGCGATCACCCTGAGTCAGTCACGCAAGGCCCGCGAACGGGAACGGCACGTCAAGCGCCTGGAAGGGCGCATGGCGGTCATGCGCACTGTGCAGCAGGCGAAAATAATCCTTATCGAAACCAAGGGCATGTCGGAGACCGATGCCTACAACGCCTTGCGAGATCAAGCCATGGCCAAACGCGAACCGGTGGAAAAAATCGCCGAAGCGCTGGTCAAGGCCCATGAGTTGTTCCGACAAGCCTGTTCCTGAACAGCCTTTGAGCATCAAGCTTGTGAGGGCTTGATCCTCTTCTGCGTGGACGTTTGCCATACGCCTCCCTTGGCAGGTATGGATCACCGCGTGGCGACCGGCGTGGACAATGGAGTCCTCCGGAGCGAGCCGTAACCTGTGCAGTGGGCACGGGTGGCGCGCGTCAATGATCGCCCGAGATCGGGTGGTTCTTAACGTCATTTGGAGAACACCATGTCCGTAAAACGCCCCAGCAAAGCCGACTTTCTGATTGCCGCCGAAGACCACGGTTATCACCTGACAGATAGCCAGATGGAGGCCTTCCTCAACCTGGCCGATGAAACGTTGAATTCCTACGAAGCCATCGATGCGCTCTACGCTGCCAACGTCGCGCAGGAACCGCCTGAACGCGAATACAACAAAGCCGCCGAGGCAGACAACCTGCACGGCGCCTGGTACGTGAAAACCCGAATCGTCGGCGCGGCGCAAGGCCCGTTGGCCGGCAAGACGGTGGTCATCAAGGACAATGTGTCGGTGGCTGGCGTGCCCATGGCTAACGGCTCATTGAGCCTGGACGGTTATATCCCGTCCGAAGACGCCACTGTGGTCAAACGCTTGCTGGCGGCCGGGGCCACGGTGGTGGGCAAGTCGGTGTGTGAAGACTTGTGTTTTTCCGGGGCAAGTTTTACCTCCGCCAGCGGCCCGGTTAAAAACCCCTGGGACCTGACGCGCAACGCAGGCGGTTCGTCCAGCGGCAGTGCGGTGCTGGTGGCGCTTGGCCAAGTCGACATGGCCATCGGCGGCGATCAGGGCGGTTCGATCCGGATGCCGTCGGCCTGGAGCGGCATCGTCGGGCACAAGCCGACTTACGGCCTGGTGCCTTACACCGGCGCTTTTCCGATTGAGCGGACCATCGACCATGTGGGCCCGATGGCCAATAACGTACGCGATGTGGCAGCGATGCTCGATGTCATTGCGGGGGCCGATGGGCTTGATTCCCGGCAGAAAAATCCGCCAGCGGTCAACTGCCTCGCGACGCTGGAGCAGGGCGTGGCCGGCTTGAAAATCGGCTTGCTGCGAGAAGGTTTTGCGATCCCGGGAATGTCCGAGCCGCAGGTGGATGCCCTGGTCAAGGCGGCGGTTGCCCAGCTTGAAAGCCTGGGCGCCAGCGTCGGCGAAGCAAGCGCGCCGTGGCACACGGGCGTGGCGTTGGATCTGTGGAACGTGATTGCCACTGACGGCGCGGCGTATCAGATGTTGCAGGGCAATGGTTACGGCATGAACGTCGACGGTTATTACGACCCGGACATCATGAGTTACTTCGGCGAAAAACGCCGCGAACACGCCGATGCGTTGTCCAGTAGCGTGCGAGCGGTTGCGTTGACCGGTCACTACAGCCTGAAAAACCTGCATGGCGCCTACTACGCCAAGGCGCGGATGCTGGTACCGGAGCTGACGCGCCAGTACGACGAGGCATTCAAGGATTTTGACGTGTTGGTGATGCCCACCATGCCCTTCGTAGCCACGCCGTTGACCGCCGCGGACGCACCCGTGGAGGAGTACGTGCACAGTGCACTGGACATGCTTGCCAATACCGCGCCGTTTGACCTCACGGGGCACCCCGCGACATCGATCCCGGCGGGGCTTGCGGACGGCTTGCCGGTCGCCATGATGATCGTTGCTCCGCGCTTCCAGGACGCCCTCGCACTGCGCGTTGCCCAGGCCTACGAACACGCCCGCGGCGTATTCCCTAAACCCCCGGCGCTGTAAACCGATGGCCTGCCCAGGCGCTGGCGAATACGTTCGCTGGCGACTGGGCCTGGAATGGCCAGCGCGCAACGCCTGCTGGCAGAAGGCTGGCGTGTGCAGGGGCTGAGTCGCCGCGCTGCCGGTATCGACCATCCGCGCTTTCACTGGACTGAATGCGATCTGAGTGACTTGCAGGCCTTGGATCAAGCCTTGCAGCCCATCGAAACGGTGGATGCCATCGTCCACGCGGCAGGTTTCATGCGTACCGCCCCGTTGGGGCAGTTGCAGCCGCAGGATGGCCAAGCCATGTGGCAGGTTCACGTGGCGGCGGCGAGCCATTTGGTCAACACCCTGCACGCCAGGCTGCACCCCGGCGCCCGAATCGTGATGATCGGCAGCCGCACGATGCAAGGCGTCGTGAAAAAACCTGCGCGGGGTCTTTAGCCGGCTGCAAGTATTCTGTTAATCCCTGGAACCACATCACCTCGACAAAATCACCGCTGATTTTCAGATCGCCTGTACGCAACCCCGTCAGGAATTCATCCTTGCTGTCTTTAGCCGACAGAATGGCGAAGCCTCTTTCTGTGTTTCTAAACGACAGCGTGAATGCCGGCTTTTGCGTTAAACCTGCGGCGGATTTTATCTTTCCGTTCGCAACGGTGAAGTAGCGACCCACGCCATCCTCTGTTCGAATCTGAAAGACCAACGACTTGCCTTTAACAAATTTTGCGCAGCCGGGGTTTTTCTTGATGGCCCGCTGAAACAGCTTGGTCAGCGCCCACAACAAAAATTTAAACTTCAGCATGATGTGCTGGCTCCGTAAGTTGTCATTCGCTGAGGAACGCGATGGCGTGTTTCAGAAAGCGCTCAGGGCATTGGAATTGGGCGCCGTGGCCCGCATCCGGGTACAGGAATAACTGGGCGTTCGGGATGTTCTGGGCCATGTACCAGGAGTTGACTGTTGGAATCATGACGTCATTCATGCCGTTCAGGATGAACGTTGGCTGTTTGATAGCGCGCAGATGATTGAAGGGATCATTTGGGTCCAGCTTGGGCATAAAGTGCATGTGGGCTTCGATCTGTGCCTGCATCACCTGCACAGAGCTGGGTGGATCCTGGTCGACACGCTGATGACGGCGCTCCCAGAACGCGAGCCCTGCCTGCCGCGCCGCCTCGGAGCGACCGAAAAACAGAAACAGAAAATCGTCCACTGTGGGAATGGGCCGTGGTGCGGCCTCCAGCACGCCAGGGTCTGAGTCCGGATTACCGCCACGAGGCCCGGTACCCAGCAGCATCAGTTTGCGCACGAGGTCGGGATGGCGTCGTGTCAGGTCCTGGGCGATAAAACCGCCAAGCGAGAAACCCAGCACATCGACTGTTGATAGACCGAGTGCGCGGATCACTGCGGCAGCGTCGTCGGCCATCAGCTCAATTCGGTTACGCGGCTCTCCGGAAGAAGAGGCAATGCCGCGACCGTTGTAGAGGATGACCTCGCGCCCTGCCGCCAGCCCATCCGTCATGATGGGGTCCCAATGATCCATGCCGCCACGGAAATGCTGGAGGAGGAACAGCGGAGGCTGATCTGTCTTGTCATTGCCCCAGCGGCGATAGGCAAATGTCTCGCCATCGACGTCGATATACAGGGTAGGAGCGGTTAGATGGCTATAGCTCATTTTGAAGTCTTCCAAGGGGTTGTCATCTGATGCAGCAAACCATGGCTGTTTGGGTACAGATTGCACCCGCGCGGGTTGTCCGCACCGGGCTCGATGTCTGGTTGCACTGCGACGGGTGTTGACGGAGCAATGCGACTTCGCAGTGTTACTGCTGCAACATCAAGCTACGCCAGACGATTACAGGCTGAGCCGCGTCTTCAGGTACTTTGCTGGTCGGTGACTGCGCAGGTGTCGCTTCGTCACGTTGTGGCGCTTGATCCTGATCTGGGCCTGTGTGTCCTGTATCGGGTGGTGCGGCTGCGGTTGATTCAACGCACTCATTGATGTCGCACTTATCGTTATTCAACTTCATCTTTCCAGCCTTTTGCGCGCTCCTGCCTTACCCCTTGTGCCCCCAGTCGTGATCGTTCTGTAATCGACGCTGGCTCGTTTGGTGCCAGAACACAGGTAACGACACCAAGCGCGCCATTTATACGGAGTTACCTGGACCTTCCCGGATACAAGCTTCGGTCACGCAGTGAGAGGGATGCACAAATAAAACCTGGCCCGGTCAGGCACCGCCTAGTTGGTGGCAGCGCTTGATTCGGCCAGTGTCGGGTAGTCGATGTAGCCCGTCGCACCGCCGCCGTAGAGGGTGGTGGGGTCGAAGGCGGACAGCGGCGCACCGGCCTTGAGCCGCTCCACCAGATCCGGGTTGCCGATAAACGGGCGGCCAAAGGCGATGAGGTCAGCCTTGTCCTGCGCAAGCCGCGAGTTGGCCAGGTTTTGGTCGTAGCCATTGTTGGCGATGTAGGTGTTCTTGAAGCGCTGGCGCAAGGCGTCGAAATCAAACGGCGCCACGTCGCGTGGCCCACCGGTCGCGCCTTCGACGACGTGCAGGTAAACGATGTCGAGCGCATTGAGTTGGTCGACGATGTAATCGAACTGAGCCTGCGGCTCACTGCTCGACACACCATTGGCGGGCGAGACCGGCGACAGGCGAATGCCCGTGCGGTCCGCGCCAATCTCGGCGACCACTGCAGCGGTCACTTCCAGCAACAGGCGCGCACGATTTTCGATCGAACCGCCGTAGGCATCGGTACGCTGGTTGGCGCCGTCCTTGATGAATTGATCGAGTAAATAGCCGTTTGCACCGTGGAGTTCCACTCCGTCGAAGCCGGCCGCAATGGCGTTTGCTGCCGCTTGGCGGAAATCGTTGACGATGCCTGGCAGTTCGTCGAGTTCGAGTGCGCGTGGCTCGGACACGTCGGCAAAGCCGTTATTGACGAAGGTCTTGGTCTGGGCACGGATGGCTGACGGCGCTACTGGGGCGGCACCGCCCGGTTGCAGCTCCACATGGGAAACCCGGCCAACGTGCCACAGCTGCACAAAAATCTTGCCGCCCTTGGCATGCACCGCTTCGGTAACCCGGCGCCAGCCGTCGATCTGCGCCTGGGTGTAAAGACCGGGTGTGTCTTGGTAACCCTGCGCCTGCGCCGAAATCTGGGTGGCCTCGGTGATCAGCAGTCCGGCCGAAGCGCGCTGGCTGTAGTAAGTGGGGGCGAACTCGCTGGGCACCAGTCCAGTGCCGGCGCGATTGCGCGTCAGGGGCGCGAGCACGATGCGGTTGGCGAGGGTCAGTGAGCCAAGGGTATAGGCAGTAAACAGATTTTGATCGGTCATGTGAGGTGTCTTCTGTGGCTGTGGCGGAAGAGGGATTTGGTTTGCCTTTATGATGGTGATCATAATCAAAGCTGTCAATTATTTTGATTGCAATCAACATCTATGTACTATGGGCGTAGGTTTTTTGTGCAAGTTCGAGGTATCGCAGGTGAAAGTGACCAAAGCGCAGGCGCAGGCAAATCGCGAGCACATCGTCGAGACGGCCTCCGTGTTGTTTCGTGAGCGGGGGTTTGACGGCGTAGGTTTGGTGGATCTCATGGGGGCCGCCGGGTTCACCCACGGAGGTTTCTACAAACATTTCGGCTCAAAGGCCGATCTGATGGCCGAGGCTGCAGCCAGCAGTCTTTCCCGGTCGCTCGCCGGCACCGAGGCGCTTGATATTCAGACGTTCATCGATATCTACGTGTCGAGGGATCACCGTGACCGGCGTGGCGAGGGCTGCACCATGGCGGCCCTGTGTGGAGACGCCGCGCGTCAGTCGGATGAGCTGAAGCGTGCATTCGCCGAAGGCATAGACCGCATGCTGCAAGCGCTGGTGCAAAAGTCTCCGACCGTCGAAGACGCTGCGCCGGGCGAGACGAGAGCGAAGATGATCGACGTACTGGCTCATGCCGTTGGCGCGATGGTGTTGTCGCGAGCGTGTCCGGATGATTCGCCGCTCGCCGATGAAATACTCGAGGTTTGCCACGCCCGGATATCGGCTTCCTTGCCGGTATCGCCAGGCAGCGAGCAATAGTCCGGGAGACCTCAAGCGCGCCTGCCGATGCGCTTCATGGGGGTGCGAGAGAGCAAGCGGTCGATCCTCGGTTGATCATCGATTTTCGCCAGCAGAGGCAGCGCCTCGGACAAGAGCGCGTTGTGGCACTGGAAAACCCCGCCGCCCCGTCACGCGTTCACGTCAACAATGGTCCGCCCCTGAATTTTCCCTGCGAGCACGCGGCTGGCGATGTCAGGAACATCGCCGAGGCCAACCACCTTTGAGGTTCGGGCAAGCTTGTCCAGATCCAAGTCACTGGCAAGGCGCGACCAAGCCTGCAGCCGTATCTGCTGAGGCGCATTGACCGAATCAATGCCAGCAAGGGTGATGTTGCGCAGGATGAAGGGGAGCACAGAGGCGGGCAGATCCGCGCCTTGTGCAAGTCCGAAGGCCGCGACCACGCCACGATACCGGGTATGCGCCAGCACGTTAGCCAACGTATGGCTGCCGACCGAGTCAATGGCGCCCGCCCAGCGCTCTTCGGAAATCGGTGCGCCCGGTGCGGACAGGGTGTGGCGGTCGATGATTTCGTTCGCGCCGAGCGCGCGCAGGTAATCGGCTTCTTCAAGCCGCCCGGTCGACGCGATCACGCGATAGCCCAGTTTGGACAGCAGGGCAATCGCCACCGATCCAGAGCCGCCATTGGCGCCGGTCACCAGGATGTCGCCGCGCGCAGGCGTCAGACCGCCATGTTCCAGTGCCAGCACGGACAGCATTGCGGTGTACCCCGCTGTGCCGATGGCCATGGCATCCCGGGCCGAAAACGCTGCGGGAACCTTGACCAGCCAATCACCGCTCACCCGTGCCCTTTGGGCGAAGCCGCCGTGGTGAGTCTGGCTGAGTCCCCAGCCGTTGGCCAGCACACGGTCGCCGGCCACAATGCCGGGATAGGTCGACGACTCTACGACCCCGGCAAAGTCGATCCCCGGAATCAGCGGAAACTTGCGGATGATCGGTGACCGGCCACTGAGCGCCATCGCGTCCTTGTAGTTCACCGTTGAGTATTCGACCGCGACGGTGACGTCGCCCGGCATCAAATCCTCGTCCTCAAAGTCAACCAAGCGGGTTGAAAGGGTGTCACCGGTCTTGCTGGCGAGCAGTGCCTTGAATGTCATCGTCTTCTCCTGGTCAGGTGACCACGTGCGTTGTGCTAAATCAGTTGACCCAGCTGGAAAACCTTGGGTTCGCCTGCGACCCACCTGAGGGTAGTTGAAGGTGACGATGCCCTTGTCCTTGCGCGTCCCAGCGAGGTTTTCCTGGACCATGGCGGCAAACTCGAAGGCCAAGCCCGCCTCGACGAAAGCAGGTGGGCGCGGTCAGATGGGCGCGCAAATTTCCAGCACCCTGGTGAGGCAAGCACCTCAATGATGTCGATCATAATCTTCGTCGTCAAGATCTTTGATTGCGATTGACATCAATGAAGGCTATAGGCTTCACTGCTGGCCTATCTACACAGATCTTGAAGATGAAAGTCACTAAAGCGCAGGGGAACGCTATCGAGGCGGTCATGCGCCCAGTCGATCCCGACAACAGGGCCGATTCAATTGACGGAGCACAGCATGAAGTACACATCATTTGGAAAGACCGGTTTGCAGGTTTCACAGGTGGCGCTCGGCACGGGCAACTTCGGCACAGGCTGGGGTTATGGCGCCGATCCCGACGCCAGCAAAGCTGTGTTCAACGCTTATGCCGAAGCTGGCGGCAACTTCATCGATTCGGCTGACGTCTACCAATTCGGGCAATCCGAAGAACTGCTCGGTACATTGCTGGAAGGGCGGCGTGAGGATTTTGTGCTCGCCACCAAGTTCAGCAGTGGCGCAGTGCAGAATGCGAACCGACTGGTCACCGGCAACAGCCGTAAGGCCATGGTGGCTTCCGTGGAGGCAAGCCTGAAACGGCTCAAAACCGATCGGATTGATATTTACTGGGCGCATCACCCGGATGGCACCACGCCCCTTGAGGAAATCGTCCGAGGCTTCGAGGACCTGGCGCGTGCCGGCAAGATCCTGTACGCGGGCCTGTCGAACTTCCCCGCCTGGCGCCTCGCCCGTGCGGTCACGTTGGCCGAACTGTCCCATGCCGTTCCGATTGCGGCTGCACAATTCGAACATAGCTTGGTGCATCGCGAGCCCGAGGCCGATTTGTTCAAGGCATCGCATGCGCTCGGTCTCGGCATCGTGACGTGGTCGCCCCTGGGGGGCGGTATGTTGACCGGAAAGTACCGGCAAGGTGAAAAGGGGCGTGCTGAAGGGTTCGCAGGGCGTGTGTTCCAGCCGGAGAACTCGGCACAGCGCACGCAGACGCTGGACGCGGTAGTCGCTATAGCGGGTGAACACGGCGTCAGCCCGGGCCAGGTTGCCATTGCTTGGGCAGGCACGCATGGTGCGGTTCCCATTATCGGCCCGCGCTCACTTGGCCAACTTACCGATAACCTTGGAGCGCTGACACTGCAGCTCTCTGCGGAGCAAATTGGTCGACTTGATAGCGTGAGTGACCTGGCGCCGTCGGCAGTAGCCAGGGTACCTGTTGCTTGGGCTGACGGCGCTCCAGAGCGTGTCGTTGCCTGACCTGTGAAGGTGCAATGCGAACGCGCGGTCAATGAGGGTTAAGCCTGGAGTCACTGCGAGGACGAAACAAGCCAAGCTGACGACGCGGGTTTCGGCTATCGGCATGTTCTCGCATCAATCTATGGCTCGTGCTGGGTACGCGGTCAAGTTATGCCGTCGATCAAAATATGCCGTTGTCCCCGACTGCACTGCTCGATCCGCGCCTCAACCTGGTACACCTCGCGCAGCATGCGTTCGGTGATCACCTCATGACTCGCGCCGCTGCCTTGGGCGGTGCCGTCGGCAATCACCAATACCTGGTCGGCAAAGCGCAACGCCTGGTTCAGGTCATGCAGGGCAATAAACACGATGACCTGCTGTTGGCGGGCCAGTGCGCCCATGAAGTTCAACACTTGCACCTGGCGATGCATGTCGAGGGCGCTGGTGGGTTCGTCCATCAGCAGGACTTCCGGTTCGCGCACCAAGGTCTGGGCGATGGACACCAGTTGCTGCTGGCCGCCGCTGAGTTCGCCGAGGTTGCGAAAGGACAAGTCGCTGATGCCAAGGGCCTCGAGCATTTCGTCGACCAGGTTCAACTCGTCATCGTGGACGGTCCATTGCGGCGACAGTTGCTTGCGGGCCAGGAGTACCGATTCGTAGACCGTCAACCGCGCACTGGCATTCAAGCCCTGGGGCATGTAGCAGATGCCCTGCCGGCCCTTTTTCGAGTCCTGCAGGATCACCTGTCCAGGCCCGTCGATCAGCCCGGCCATGCGTTTGAACAAGGTGGACTTGCCCGCCGCATTGGGCCCCACCACCGCGACCACCTGGCCGCCGGTGAACGCGGCGGTGGTAACGCCACGGATGATCGTGCGCTGGCCATAGCGGGCACCCAGGTCTTGCAGCTGAATCTTCACCATGTGTTTTTCTTCCCGCTGAGGATCAGTGATATGAAGAACGGCACGCCGATCAGTGAAGTGACCACCCCGATCGGGAAGATGGCGCCGGGGATCAGGGTTTTGCTCACCACTGAACTGGCGGACAGAATCAGTGCGCCGGTCAGCAGCGAGGCCGGAAGGAAGAAGCGTTGGTCCTCGCCGATCAACATCCGCGCAATATGCGGGCCGACCAGCCCGATAAAGCCGATGGTGCCCACAAAGGCCACGGGGAACGAGGCGAGCAGGCTGACCATGATCAGCGTCTGAAAGCGCAGGCTGCGTACGTTGATCCCGAAGCTGGCGGCCTTGTCGTCCCCCAGTCGCAGTGCGGTCAGGGCCCAGGCGCGCTTGGCAAAGATCGGCAGGGTGATCACGATCACCAGGCAGATCACCCCGAGTTTGGGCCAGGTGGCTTTGGTCAGGCTGCCCATGGTCCAGAACACCACGGCCGCCACGGCTTGCTCGGTGGCGAAAAACTGCACCAGGGCCAATAACGCGTTAAACGTGAAGACCAGGGCAATACCCAATAGCACGATGGTTTCCGCGGTGACCCCGCGACGCATGCTCAGGAAGTGAATCAGCAACGCCGACAGCATGGCCATGATGAACGCGTTGACCGGCACCATGTACTGCGCCGCCAACGGAAACAGCGCCACACCAAACGCCAGCCCCATGGCTGCACCAAAACTGGCGGCGGCGGAAATGCCCAAGGTGAAGGGGCTGGCCAGCGGGTTATTGAGGATGGTCTGCATCTGCGCGCCGGCCAGTGACAACGCTGCACCCACGGCAACGGCCATCAGGGCGATCGGCAGGCGGATGTCCCACATCACCACGCGAACCTGTGCCGGCGCACTGTCCGGCGCAAACAGTGCACCGAGTACTTCATTGAAGCTGTAGCGCGCCGGCCCGAGGGCCAGGTCAAGCAGCACACTGCACAACAGCAGCAAGAGCAGGCCACTGAGGATCAGGCGTTTGCGCAGCACCAGGGCCCGGTAGGTGTCGCGTTGGATCACGGCACTCATGGCTTGAGGCTCACGAAGTAACCCGGCTCATAGGGCACCGGCAGGAATCGCTCGTGCAATTCGCGAAACGAGGCTTCAGGGTCCAGGTCGGTAAACAATGTCGGATGAAACCACTTGGCCAACTGCTGGATGGCCACGAACTGATAAGGGCTGTTGTAGAACTGGTGCCAGATGGCATGGAACGCCTGGTCATCCTGCGCCTTGATCCCGGCATAGGCCGGGCGTTGGGTATACCAGGCCAGTTTGCGCCGGGCTTGGGCCATGTCGGCACCGGGCCCCACCCCGACCCAGTGGCCACCGGGGGCAAAGGCTTCCCAGTTGGCACTGGTGACCACCACCTGTTCCGGGTTGGCGACGATCACTTGCTCGGGATTCAGCTGGCCAAAGGTGGTGGGAATAACGCCTCTGGCGATGTTATTGCCCCCCGCCATATCGACGAACAGACCGAAGTTTTCATTGCCGAAACTCAGGCAGCAATCGTCGGTGTAGCCACCGATACGCTCGATGAACACGCTGGGGCGCGAAGGGTGTTGCGCGTTGATCACGTCGGTGACGCGGCGGATCTGCTGGTTGCGAAAGTCGATAAACGCTTCGGCACGCGCCTCTTTGCCGAACAACTGGCCGAACAGGCGCATGGTCGGTTCGGTGTTCTGCATCGGGTGGTTGCGAAAGTCGACGTACACCACTGGAATCCCCAGGGCATCGAGCTTTTCGATATAGCGGGCGTCCTCGGTCGCGTGCTGGGCCTCGATATTGAGGATGATCACGTCCGGGCGCTGGGAGATGGCCTGCTCGATATCGAAGGTGCCGTCTTCAAAGCCGCCAAAGGTGGGGATTTTGGCGATGGCGGGAAATTTACGCAGGTAAGCGCCATAGGTGTCCGGGTCGGACTGGATCAGGTCCTTGCGCCAGCCGACGATTCGCTCGATGGGGTTTTGCGTATCCAGCGCGGCAACCAGGTACAACTGACGGCCTTCCCCGAGAATCACCCGCCGGACCGGCAGGTGCACCTTGACCTGGCGCCCGAGCAAATCGGTGACGGTGCTGCGTGGTGCCTGCGGCTCGGCGGCCGTCGACGGCAGAGCCCATCCCAACAAACCCGCAAGCAGCAGCCCGGCGAAGGCGTGGCTGCGTCGAACAATGGTAACCATGGTTAAAGCCTTTGCAGTGGTCGGGCCGGGTGGCGGTGCAGCTTGCCGTGCCGGGCCGAAGGTTTCAGAAATCGACCGTGGTCGACAGTAGAAGGGTGCGTGGCGAGCCTTGAGAGAACGCACCATAGGAAGCGACCCCCGACCAATACTCACGGTCGAACACGTTCTGTACCGTGGCGCGAAAGGTCGTCGGCCGCTGGGCGATGCGCGTGCTGTAGCGCACGCCCATGTCGAAGCGGGTCCAGGGGTCCAACTGCTGGGTGTTGGCCTGGTTCACATATTGGCTGCCGGTGTACAACGCCCCGCTGGTTAGCGTCAGCCCCTCGACCCAGGGCACGTCCCACTCGGCCCAGAGGTTGGCTTGCACCTTCGGCACCCCCACTGGGGTGTTGCCCCGGTTGGCCGCAACCGCGCTTTTGGTCAGTTGCGCATCCAGCAGCGTCACCCCGCCCAGCAGGCGTGTGCCTTGGCCGGCCTCACCGGATACGTTCAGCTCCAGGCCGCGGTTGCGCTGTTCGCCTTGTACCGCAAAGGTGGTACCTGACAGCTCGCCACTGGGTTTGGTGATCTGGAACAGCGCGAGTGTGGACATGACCGTGCCGTAGTCGAGCTTGACCCCCACCTCATGCTGGCGTGAGACGTAGGGGGCAAAGATCTGGCCCGCGTTCGAGGCCGTGGCGGGGGCGATATCGCCTTTGCTCAAGCCTTCCAGGTAGTTGTAGTAGAACGACACATGCTCCCAGGGCCGGACAACTGCGCCGAACAGCGGCGTGGTCCTGCCGTCGTCGTAAGCCGTGGTCACCGTACCCGCCGCGTCGTAGTTGTTGGAGCGGATGGTCTGTTTGCGCAGGCCGGCCGTCACCTGCAGGCGCTGATCGAGGATCGACAAGGTGTCGGCAACGGCGACGCCGGACAATTCGGTCGCCGAGACTTTCGGCGTGGCAGGCGTAGCAATGTCGGCCTCGGGTCGTGAGACAGGGTGGTAAATGTTCGACAGGATCGGCGGGCCGGAAATAATGCCGCGCGACAACTCGTCGCGATAGCGCGTCACTTGCAGCGTGGTGCTGTGGCTGATCGGCCCGGTGTCGAAACGCAGTCGGGCACCGCTGTCGACCGTGTAGCGCCGTACTTTAAATTTGTAATAGCCGGGGATCGACGAGGTGTCGCCGACGGTGTTGATGATGGTCGGGGTCTGGTCGGAAAGGCGTGCCACGTTCGACTTCCCACCGCCGGCATGGGCAAACAGGGTCAGTGCGTCGCTCACGTCATACTCGCCACCCAGCAATGCCGACTCGTCGCGGGTCTTGGACCAGCCCCACGCCTGGCTGACGTTGGTACGCCCGTTGGCGGCGTGGGGAATCGGCACGCCGGGCGCGATCAGGAAGGGCCGTGACGCCGCGTCGAATTGCTCTTGCTGGTTGATCAGGTCCAGGCTGGTGCGCAGGCGATCGCCCTGGTAATCCAGGGCGATGGCACTGACCCCGACATCCCGCGATTGCTTGTCGATGACAGTGTCACCCTGCTGCACGCGGCCGTTGACGCGCATGCCGAATCGCCGGTCCTCACCAAACCGCCGACTCAGGTCGATATGGGTGCCCAGTTGTCGGTCCTGGGCATAGGTGGCCGTGACGCGGGTCAGGTCCTCGTCCAGGGCGCGCTTGGGGACCACGTTGATCACGCCACCGACGGCGCTGTTGGGGGACATGCCGTAGAGGAGGGCGCCAGGGCCTTTGACCACTTCGATGCGTTCGGCGTAGTCGGTGAATACCCGGTAATTGGAGGCCACGCCGTACACACCGTCGAACGCCAGTTCCCCGAGGTTGCCTTCGCCCACCGGAAAGCCGCGGATAAAGAATGAGTCGACGATCCCTCCCGTCTGGCCGGTGGAGCGGACCGAAGAGTCGCGCTCCAGCACGTCGCCCACGGTGGTCGCCTGCTGGTCTTTGATCAATGACGCGGTATAGGTGCTGATGCTGAACGGCGCGTCCATCACATCCGTATTGCCCAGCAGGCCGAGACGCCCGCCCTCGGCCACCTGGCCGCCCGGGTACACCGGCGGCAGGCTATCGGTGTGTTTTTGCGCCGCCTCCACCGTGGTCGCCGACAGCGTCAGCCTGCGCAGTACCAGGGTGTAGCTGCCATCGCTGCGCAACACCATCTCCAGGCCGCTGCCTTCGAGCAAACGCGTGACGGCTTCCTGCGTGGAGTAGGTGCCGTTCAGTTCGGGGCTGATCAGGCCCTCCGTGATCGACGGCTGGAACGACAGGGCAATACCGGCGTCCACGGCAAAGCTTGAGAGCGTCGCGCCGAGCGGGCCGGGGGCAATGTGGTAGGCCTGCACAGCGACTGAGTCCAATTGGGCCGGTGCATCCGCCAACGCCACCGGGCACATGGCTCCGGCCAGCAGCAGGCTGAGCACAACGCCGTGCACCATCGGTTTGAGCGGACGAGCCGGACGCAGGGGCCGTGCTACGAGCATGAAAGGATGACCCATGGACGAGAGGAAAAGGCTGTTCCTGTCTTTGCCAGTCGAGATCGAAAAAAGTATCACCCCGGCCGCCGTTTATTTTTGCGTGAGAGTCAGGCGGGCGACAGGGTGACCCAGTAACCGCGCAAATGACTGTTCGCCAGCACGGGATAAGTGTGCACCAGCATGCTCAAGGTGCGATCGGTATCACTGATCGGAAAGGCCCCGGAAATGCGCAAGTCGGCGATGGCCGGATCACAGCGCAGGAAACCTCGGCGGTAGCGCGTCAGTTCCGCGACGAAATCCGCCAGGCGCATCTTGTCGGCCATCAACATGCCTTGGGTCCATGAACCGATGTAGCGATCGGTCGGCGCCAGGTCACCAAAGGTCTGTGAGGAGAAGTCGGTGCGCTGCCCTGCATTGACGATCAGCGGCGGGGTCTGGCGGTTATCGGCCAATATCACCCGCACCGCGCCGTCGATGACCGCAAGATGGGTGCGGGGGCTGACTTCACGCACGGTAAACCGTGTGCCCAGCGCCTGCATGCTTCCCTGGCGGGTGCTGATCAGGAACGGCCGGGGCAGGGGGGCGGTGTCCACGGCGGTCTGCACCAGGATTTCGCCCTCGCGCAGGTGAATAAGCCGTTGACGGTCGTCGAATACGACGTCGATGGCGGTGGCGGTGTTCAGGGTGATACGTGAGCCATCGGCCAGGGTCAGTTCGCGGCGTTGGCCAACGTCGGTGCGATAGTCCGCTGACCATTGCTGCGATTGCGCCAGCTTCCAGCTCCCCCAACCCGCGGGCGCCAGCGCCAGCAGGATCGCCAGCTTGCCCAGTGCTGCACGACGTTCAGGGCTGTCTGGCCGGTCCAGCGCCGACATCGCCAGGGCGGGCGGCAGGCCGCCGAACTTGCTCTGCAGCAATTGCGCACGGGACCAGGCGCGATCCCGCTCCGGGCTGCTGACCTTCCAGCGCTCCCATTCGGCGCGCTCGTGCTCGCTCAGTTCGCGTTCGCTCAAGCGCATCAGCCACTCGGCGGCTTCTTCGAGTACCTGCGGGTCCAGCGGCGGCTCCTTGCGCAGACCGAGCATTCACTCCACCAGCATCAGGCACTGTACGAAGGCCTGTTTCATGTAGCGCTTGACGGTGATCAGCGATACACCCAGTTGCTCGGCGATGTCGTCGTACTTGAGGCCGTTGATCTGCGACAGCAGGAAGGCGCGCTTGACCAGGGGCGCCAGGGTATCGAGCATGGCGTCGATTTCGTGCAGGGTTTCCAGCACCATGAAGTGCGCCTCGGGCGACGGCGCTTCGTGGGTGGGCACGTTCGCCAGCGCATCCAGGTAGGCGCGTTCCAGTGCCTTGCGCTGGTACCAGTTGACCAGGATGCCCTTGGCCACGCAGCTCAGGTACGCCCGTGGCTGGTCAATCACCGTGACTTGTGAGGCGAGGATCCGGGTGAAGGTGTCCTGCGCCAGATCCGCCGCATCCATGGCGTTACCCAGTTTTCTCTTCAGCGTGGCATACAGCCAGCCGTGATGCCCGCTGTACAGGGCCTCGATGGCGCGCAGGTGATTGAGGTGATTCGCGGAAGAGATTTCGCTCATGGCGGCAGATTTGTTTGTAATTGAGAAGTATTCCCAATGCTAGTTGACAAACCAGCTTGAGCGCAAGCGCCATCGTGTCCCGTGATCAGGCGTGTGACAGGCGTATCAAGGCGTCAATCAGCAAATCGATTTCAGCTTCGGTGTTGTAAGCGTGAACCGATGCACGGCTGACCTCAAGCAAGCCCCGCTGCTGCATGTCGAGCAGGGTCGAGCCTGCTGTCGAAGTGCTCACGTTGATGCGTTTGGGTTGCGCTGCGAGCCACTGCTGCACCTGTGGGGCGCTGTGGTGGCGATGACTGAAGGTGACGATGCCGGACTTTACAGGGCCCAGGTCCTGCGAGGTGATACCCGCCACGTCGGTCAGTCGATGGCGTAAGTAACCCGCCAGGTGCTGGATGCGCTGCCATATCGGTTCGATACCCTGCGCCAACGCATACTCCGCTGCGGCCCCCAGGCCCAGCTTGGCCGCAACATTGCATTCCCAATTTTCAAAACGTCGCGCATCCGCACGAATTTCAAAGCTGTCTGCCGTGAGCAAGGACGCCGCATGCAGGTCCAGAAAAACCGGCTCCAGGCGTTGGCACAGGGATTGTTCTACGTACAGGAACCCCACGCCCCTCGGCCCGCGCAGGTATTTTCGACTGGTGGCGGCGAGCATATGGCAGCCGATCTTTTGCACATCGATCGGCACCTGGCCCACCCCTTGGCAAGCGTCCAGCAGGAACAACACACCCGCCGCCCGGGCGAGGGCACCGATCTGCTCGACGGGTTGCACAGGCCCGCCGTTGGTGGCGATCATCGGCAGCGATACCAGGGCGACGCGCTCGTCTTCAAGCATGGCCGCCAAGGCTGCGAGGCACACCTGGCCGTGTTCATCGTTGGGGATGATCCGGATCTCGATCCCGCGCTGCTGCCTCAATTGCAGGTATGGGATGTAGTTGCCGGCGTATTCGGTCATGGAGGTCAGCACGGCGTCGCCGGGCTTGAGCGCCAGTGAATAGAAGGCCATGTCCCAGGCTCGGGTGGCGTTTTCGACCACTGCGATTTCAGTGGGGTGCGCATTGATCAGGCGCCCGACGGCGGTGTAGACATTGTCCAGTTCAGGCGCGCATCGGGCGGCCGCTTCATACCCGCCGAGGCGGGCTTCCTGTTGCAGGTGCCCGGTCATGACCTGGACCACCGGCTCAGGCATCAGCGCCGCACCGGCATTATTGAAATGGATCAGATGCTCGACACCCGGTGTATCGGCACGCAGTTGTTCAATGTTCAAACCCTCACTCCTTGTTCAGTCGCTGCCTGCAACGCCATTGGAAGGCGCGGACACCGACCAGTACCGCAGCGCGACCATGGGAATCAGCGCCACTGCATAGGCCAGGCACACGAAAAGATAGGTGTATTGCAGGCCGTAGACCTGGCTCAGCAAGCCACCGATGGAGATGCCGGCAATCGAGGCGAACTGCGCAGTGCTTTGGGCAATACCCAGTACGTAGCCTTGTCGCGAGCTGTCGGCGGTTTTCGAGACCAACGCCATCAGCACGGGGGTGGTCGCCCCCAACAGCACCCCCCAAATGAAGTAGGCGACGATAAATACCACGGCGCTGCGCGTTACGCCCGCCACGGCGGTCAGGGCGATGCAGCCCATGACGACATATGTGATGCGTTGCAGGGTTTCTGCCTGGGAACGATGCTCGAAGTAGCGCGACCATGCCGTTGCCGACAGGATGAAGCCCAGCGCCAGCAACCCGTAGCACAAGCCGACGACGGAGTTGTTGACCTCGAACGTCGAGCTCACATACAGCGAGAACGAGGTCTGCGGCAGCATGCGCGCGAGCAGCAGGATGCCCATGACGCACAGCAGCGACAGCAGCGGAGAGCTGCGCCATACGCTGTCGGTGCCTGCGACCGGCGTGCGGGTGGCCACCGTCGGCTTTTTTGGTACGGGAGGCACATCCGGCAAGGTCACGGCGGCGATGACGGTACAGAGTGCACAGAGCACCGAGGCGACGATGTTGATCCAGAAAAACGTCGCGTAATCGAGGATCAGGCCGCCTACGACCGCACCGAGCAGTGAGCCGACATTGGTCGATATCTGCAGGATCGCGAATAACCGCGCCCGCCGCGACGGCGCTTCGATACTGACCCCGTAAGCCTGCGCCGGGGCTATATAGCCGGCAAAGGCGCCCTGCAGAAAACGCAGGACCAGGATGACCCAGATGTCACTGAAAAAGGCCAGCCCGAGCTGGGTCAGGGACAACCCCGCGAGTGCGCGGATCATCATCAGCTTGTGGCCGTAGCGATCGCCGATACGGCCCCAGAATGCACTGGTCAGCATGATGCCCAGCATCGGCCCGACGTACACGGCGATGCTGGCGAAGCTGAATACCGACTCCGAGGACGCCAGCCCGCGCAGGTGCACGGGCCAGAACGGCCCGCTCATTTCCATCGCGCCCATGGAGACCAGCTGGATCGCGAACAGAAGATAAATGAGGATTCTTACACGCGAACCCTGGATGGCACCTGCTTGGGACATGAGACGGCCTCAGTGATTAAACGGCAGCTAGCGGGTTGGTCAGGGTGTGCTGCAAACGATAGTTGGAATACTGCATCAAATGCATGCGCAGTAACGAACGGGTAGGCCATGGATCCTCGACAAAGGCCTGCCGCTCGACCTCCCACACCTGCGGCGAGACCCGCTCGCGCACGGCGGCAAAGGCGTTTTCGGTTTCCTCGCGCAATATTGCCCACAAACGTGTGTTGTCCATGCCGTACTCCTTGGTCAGCCACAGGGCCATTTCATGCAAGTGGGTGAGGAACGCGGCGTCCAGTACAAACATGCGCACCGGCTCGATATCGCCGCTAAATACCGTAGGCAGAATGCCAGGCTGCACATGCGGCTGTAACGTATAACCGCGTTCTTCCAGCAGGGGGGCGTAGGTTCTGCCATCGCCAAAATCGCGGATCAGCAGGCTGCGCGGCACGCCATCGGGTGAGAACAGCACCATGGTGTTCTGCTGGTGCGCTTCGAGCCCGATACCGTACAGCAGATAGATTGCCACCACGGGGTGGGTGACGACCTTGGCATAGTGGCGAAACCACTGTTCTACGCTGGCGGCGTCGGCACGCACCCCGTCGCGTTCGATCAGGTCGGTAAACAGCGGCCGACCGCTGCCCGGTAAACGGGTGAACAACGAAGCCACGGTGATCGGCAGACGCTCATCGCTGCGTTCGAACGCTTGCCGGCTGGCACGAAACACCACGGACAGGTGTTTTCCCGGTACGTCGTCCTGGGTGATTGCGTGGCGGTAGCGCACGCCGATTTCTTCCGGGAAGATTTCCAGTTGCTGGTCGAAACCGTTTTCGGCTTCCAGGATTTGCGTGATCACTGTGCTGATGCGCGGCCCCATATGGATCGACTTGGCTTGCAGGCTGCGCAACTCGCTGGTCATCCACAACGCGATGGGCAATTTGATCAGCGGTGCAGCGTGGTCCAGGACCGGCATCATCGTGCGGTATGACATGGTCGGCAGCGTCTGAATATCCGGCCCCTCAGTGATCAGCAGGCCTTCTTCGATTTCCGCAGCAAACGTCTTGAGCACATAGGCCTGCAAGTGCCAGACATGAATCGGCAGGGGCAGCCATTGCGTTTCATCCAGGCCTTTGGCGTTGAGCGCCGCTTTCCATTGCTCCCAGTGTGCCGGGAAATTGCTGGCGAACCAGGCGTGGTAGTTGGTCACGTGAGGCATGCTTTCGCTTTTGGCCATGTCGGCACGCAAGGCGGCTATCCGCAGGGGCACCTGGGCGTTGAACTCCGGAGACAGTTGCTCGACCTCAGCGTCATTCAGCCCGGGGCGGGCTTTCCAGGTCGGGTAGTAGGGGTGGCCTTCCAGCGAGCCCCACTGATCCAGCAAGATCGCGGCGTCCTTGGTGCTTGCATGCCGACGCAGGTAATCGGTGAGGCTGCTGAGGCCCTGGCGTTGAGCGGCCTGCGCCAGGCGCGCGTTCCAGTGTTGGCGGAACTGACGTGCGTGGGCGTCGTTCAGCAGGCTGTTTTCCATATCCGACTTGAGACCGGCCACACCTTCGTCGCTGGGCTCGAAGTCGAAACTGTCGCGCAGTACATCCAGCAGGTCCTGATGGCGGGTGATCACCTGGCGCACGCCTTCGGCCGTCAGTAGCACCACGTCGCCGTCATTGACCAGCGTGTCGGCCGGGCCCAGCGCAATCTCGGAGAAAAACAGCTGCGCGCCGTTCTGCTTGAGCGGGTAGGTGGCCTGCTGGCCGTCGTGGGTAAACGCCAGCGCCGAACGATCCAGGATATTTTCCGCAAACAAGCAACGAATCAGCCGGCGCAGGGCGTTCTTGCGGGAGTAGGCGATCAAGGTGTTGAGGTCATCCATATCAGCTCTCTGCTTGTTGAGTCATTCATTAAAAGGGTTATGCCGTGCGAGGCCATTGGCTCGGGAAGTAATCCAGCGCCGAGTCGCGCAGGCCTTGCATGTAGGCAACGCTCCAGTGCAGGACTTCTTCGATATAGGGCACTTTCAGTTCAAAACGCCTGGCCATTTCCACCAGCAGCACCAGGCCATAGGCGACGTCTTCGTTGAACGCACGGCTCTCACGCTCGATCACATACCCGGCGCGGTTATCACCGGCTGGCACCATGGGCGCGAGGATGTCGTTGTAGGCCTGGTTGGTGCGCAGAATGGACAACATGCTGCTCTGGTCGCGAATCTGATCGCCGTACGCCTCGACGATTTCCTGTTTCAAGGATTTGACGGACGACAGGTCGACGCCCATGCGCGCACTGATGACCGCGCACAGTTCCTGGCTTTCCTGATCCATGCGTTCCAGGAAGTAGGCGCCCAGTTCGGGGCACTCCGTCCACCAGCACAGGCGCTGGGGAAAGATCTTGCGGTGCCATTGCCCGTAGGGGCCGATCAACCCGTAGATCACCGAGCTGTGCATGATCGGGTTACCGGGCGTCAGGGTGATCTCCAGGTAGTGATCGAGCAGCGTGACGCAAGGGCCGTAGAGGCGTGTGAGGATGTCGTGCAAGTGCTGGCGCGACACCTGGGATTCGCGGGCATGGGTCGCGACATATAACTGGCTTTTGCCGCCGCCCATTTTTATCGACCTACCGGGGGTGAGATCGAAGGCGGTATGAGGTACGTCCTTCATGCCCCAGATCACCAGGTTCGGGTGGTTTGCCAGTGTGGCCTCGGCCAGCCAGTCGAACCCGCAGAAGCCCGGAATCGCACCGATGTACACCGGTTTGCTCGTGCTCAAGTGCGGCGCGATGGCCTGCAGGGTTTTGGCACGGGCATGGGCTGGCACCGTGATGATGACGATGTCGGCGTCTTCGACGGCGGGCCTGGCCTCGGCGGTCACCCGATCCAGCCGGGCGTTCAATGTGGAGCCGTCCGGCAGCAGGGCCTGGAGCGGCACCTGCCGCGTGTGGTGGTCGACGACTTCCAGGTTGCTGGTCAGCAGCGAAACCTGGACGTCAGGCAGTTGCTTGAACAGAATGGCGTTGAGATGACCTGTTCGGCCACCGCCGCAAATGGCGACTTTCAGCGGTTTCATTCAGAGGCGCTCCTTGGTCGAAAGAGGGTCATGCGACGCTCAGTTGCAGCGGGGCGGAGCTGGACTCCTGCCAGTGGTTCTTGCCCAGCCAGGCATCCAACTGCGACGCGACGCCGGGGTCGAGCAAGTCGCGTTCCTCCAGCCACTTATCATCGAAGACCGTGTGCAGGTATTTTTCGCCGCCATCGGCAATCGGCACTACTACATTGCCGCTCAGTACACCTTTGTGAATCAGCTCCAGGGCCTTGAAAATTGCGCCACCGGTCGAGCCGCCTACCAGCAGGGCGAGGTGGCGGGCGATATAGCGCGAGGTCTCGAAGGCTTGTGAGTCGGTGACCTGCACGCCCAGGTCGATGCAGCTGTAATCGAGCACCAGCCCCACTGTGTCCCCGGCAGGCGTGCCGGTACCGGACTGATAGTACGGATAGCCGGGATGCCCGAAAACGATGGAACCTGCGGGCTCCACCGCCACGGTCACAATGTCGGGGTTGTGCTGTTTAAGGCCTCGGGCAATCCCGGTCATCGACCCACCGGTACCGACGCAACCGACATACGCGCCGATCACACCTTCGGCCTGAACGATGGTTTCCCGCACAAAGTCGCTGTAGCCGCCGGCGTTGGCCGCGTTGTCGGACTGGTTCATGAACACGGCCCCCGGGATCTGCTCGGCGAGTTCGGCCGCCAGGCGCTGGCGCTCTACCACCGCGACTTCATCTTCACGATAAGTTCCCGCGACAAACCGAATATCGGCGCCCAGTGCCTTCATCACCGCGATCTTGTCCTGCGCCGCGTGATGGTCGACCACGGCGATAAATTGCAGGCCGAATTCGACGGCGGCCATGGCCAGGCCGATGCCGGTATTGCCCGACGACGACTCAACCACCACGCCACCTGGTTTCAAGCGTCCGGACTTGAGCGCGGCGAGTACCATGTTGCGCGCCATGCGGTCCTTGATACTGCCGCCGGGATTGTTTTTCTCTATCTTTAATAACAACCGGGCATCAGTGCCCGGAATATAAATACCCAACATAGGCGTATTGCCGATCAGCTCGGAAACTTTAGTCAGTATCATATGAAGTACTTCCTTTAGTCGTCAGGTGAAAACGCGTAGTTACCGTACGTGCAACAGGTCGCCACCATTCGCCGGGGCAGGGGGTGACGATGGAACTCATTCTCCAGTAAGTCCATTTGATAGCCGGCGGTGTTGGCATAAATTAATAAGTCGCCGGCCTTGGGGGAAGTCGTGAAGTTGATCAGGCGGTGGGTGATGACGTCATCATCCAGGCAACTATGCCCGGCAATATAGGCTTGCATTGGTGTGGCGGATGTTGGCGCTGAGCTGATTAAAATCGGGTCGACCAGATATTCCGACGCGAACCATGTTTCGCAGGCACTGAAGCTGCTGCCTTCGACAAATAACACCGTTTTGTTATTGGCCAGTTTTTTGCTGCGTGTAATGCGAAATACCGAAATTGCCGCTTGGTCCACCAGACTTCGGCCCGGCTCCAATGCCAGGGTTATGCTGTTGGCTTTCAAGTACTGGGCAATGTTTTGTCGCGGCGAGAAGGCACTTTCCAGAAACAACGTTAACCATTGGCTCGCCGTCAAGTTGCTGCCGTAAGGGTAATAAGACTTGGGTACTGACTGGTTGTAATAGTGATTGGGCGTATTGTCGTTTTGTAGAAAGCGCTCGTAGGCGTGTGGCTCGACATAGCGGATGGGCAAACCTCCGCCGATATCGATCATGGTCGGAGCCAACCCCATCGTCCGAGCCACATCGACGAAATCGGTCACTTCACGAAAGGCCTGTGCTCGAGATTCGAACCCATAGCCACCGAGGTGGAAATGGAAACCCTCGAAGTCAAAAAATGCCCTGAGTCCGGTCAGTAAGTGCAAGCACACCAGCAGGTCCGCGGCCCCCATTCCGAAGCGGCTGGTCCCACAGGCTTTAGGCCTGTAACGCAGTAAAACCCTGGCCTTTATGGCCTCGCTGCTGGCTTCGACCAGTGTTTTCAAATGGTCGAACTCTTCCAGCGAATCCACGCAGATCAGTGCACCGGCATGGACCAGCGCCCGATGAAAATCCTCGGTTTTGGCCGGGCCGGTGGCACACAACTGAGCGGCCGGCACACCGGCGCGCAGTGCTGCTTGCATCTCGTAAATGCTGGAAACGTCGACGCCGATACCGGACGCCTTGGCTGCGCCGAGTAAACATTGTGACTTGTTGGCTTTGGCGCCATAGAAGATCGCATGTCGGACTTCATGCTGTTCCAGCACGGATTGCAATGCGCCGGTGTTCAGTGCAAAGGCGTGTGGCCATACAAGATTCAGGGGGGAGCCGTGTTGCGCAACGAGTTCAAGCAGTTTGTCGGGTTGGCTATGTAACAGCTGTGCGATACATGCGTCCAATAATGGATTAAGCATTTTCGAAAGATGAACTTCAGTGCGCGCTTCATTGAGGCGCGTTATTTCAATAGACATAACTATCCCCTGGCGCTTATAGCGTCGTCATTCATATTTAAATCTCTGGAAGAGATCGATGAATGTGGTCTTGTCGTTCGTCGTGTTTTTAACGCTTATGCGTTTGGCGGTGGATGCCACACGAATCCTGCAGGCGAAACTGTGGCTTTGATGGTAATAACCGGTTCATAAAACAATTGCATAAGAACCCCATTCCATAAGGTTTATACGGGTGTAGCTATCGGCCACTAACTGCCGTTTTTCTTGATCTGACTCACCGCTGAGTGATGGTTAAATGATGTCGAGAGGCCATACTTTCGGTGAGCGTTAAGACTTGCCTAGGATCATGAAAAGTTTCTCTTGGCGGCGTGAACAATATTGCTACCGAGAACGATTATCAAGTAAGGTTTTCAAATATTTCTAATTGATCCCGGCCGAACAGCGTTGCGCGAACGTGTATTTGCACGCTCTTGCGGGCGTTCGTACCAAGTTTGAAAGCGTTGTTAATTCATTGATCAATAAGGGGTTAAACGTTGATCGGCGAGGGCGCTGACAGAGGCGCAATTCAGCCGCCCCGAGGCCCCTGAAAATTTTGCAAAAACCACGACTGATGCACGCCAAGGAGAACTGCTATGAACACTGATCGTCCGATCACGACTGCCCTGCTTCCCATCAGCTACCTGTTCGTTCCGGGGAACCGTCCGGAGCGCTTTGCCAAAGCGGCTGAGGCCGGAGCGGATGCAATCATCCTGGACCTTGAGGATGCGGTTCATCCCGATAGCAAAGCCGCTGCTCGAGCTGCCATCTGGACGTGGCAGGAGAGTGCGCCAAGTGTGGCGTGCCAGCGGTTTATCCGGCTCAACAGCGTCGGCAGCGCGTTGTTCCGCCAGGACCTGACGTGGTTGGGCGACATGCGTTACCCCGAGCGTTGCACCGGGGTATTCCTGCCCAAGGCCGAGGCGCCGCAAGCTTTGGCGCGGGTGGTCGAGCAGTTGCTGGCGTGGCAACCCCAATTGCACATTGTCGCGATCATCGAGACGGCCAGAGGCTTGCAGCAGGTGGAGGCGATTGCTGCGGTTCCCGGCCTGTCACGCCTGGCCTTTGGCTCGCTGGATTTTTCCCTGGATATCAATTGCGGCCAGGTGCCTGAGGCGTTTGTGTACGCACGCAACCGCATCGTGCTGGCCTCTCGCACTGCAGGTTTGCCGGCGCCGATCGACGGAGTCACACCGGCGATCAACGACCTGGCGGTGGTCGCCCAGGACTCGCTCTACGCTCGCTCCCTCGGGTTCGGGGCCAAGCTGTGCATCCATCCCGCGCAGTTGGCGACGGTGCAGCGCGCATTTCTACCCGATGCGCAGCAATTGGCCTGGGCGGGTCGGGTGATGAGTGCCGTGGCCGGGGGCAGCCATGCGGTGCAAGTTGACGGCGAAATGGTCGACCTGCCGCTGATCGAGCAGGCGCAACGCCTGTTGGACATGGCCCGCCGACACGCAGCGGTCGCCAAGACCGGAGCTTGCTGAACATGCTGCCAGGACAGGAAGGGGCCATTGCGCAGACCTATCAGATTGCGCTGCGACCGGTGTGCGAAGTGCTGCAATCGGAACAGGTGGACCCGGCGAATGTGCAGTGGCTATGCGACTCGATTATCCGCGCAGGGCATTGGCTGGAACCGATCATTGTCGAGCGCTCGCAAGGCATCGTGATGGACGGTAACCATCGCCTGAATGCAGCGTTGCAGTTGGGTCTGTGTCGGGTGCCGTGCATCCAGCTCGACTACGCGGACCCACGGGTGTGCGTACGGCACTGGCACACGGGGCACGCGTTCGAGGTCGCGCGGATTTTCAACACCATCGCCCGCGGCGAGATCTTTCCGTACAAGACCACACGGCATGTGTTTGATCCGGCGCTACCGGTCATCGCGATCCCGCTGGATCGCCTGTACGAGTGAGCCGTGCAAAAAAATCAGGTGGGTGGGTGATACTTTTTCGCACGTCGACTGGCATTAGGAGTGATTCCCATTTTCTCTCGTTGAAAGGATCCTCTCGTCATGCCTGTTGCCAGTCGGCCCTGCGGTGAACGCGCGTTAACCCTCGCTATTCGAACCGCCCTGTTGAATTTCGTCATGGTCGCAGCGGGCGCCAATGCCTGGGCTGAGACACCAACGCCTGCCGCCACGGATGACAGCACGCCCAGCCTGACCCTCGACACCACCACGATCGACGGCCGCTACAACGGCCCGACGGCGTTGCCCGAAGTCCTCCCCGGTGGACAGGTGGCGCGCGGCGCGCGGCTGGGCATGATGGGCAACAAAGACGTGATGGACACGCCGTTCAGCGTCACCAGCTACACCGCCAAAACCCTCGCCGACCTGCAAACCGTTACCGTTGCCGATGCCCTGGAACGCGACCCCTCGGTGCGCTCGACCGGCCAGACCGGCGGTATCGTCGATTCGTTTTTCATTCGCGGTTTCGCCATCGGCGAAGGCAACCTGGGTGAGCTGGCCTACGACGGTGTGTATGGCGTAGCCCCCAATTACCGGGTCTTTACCGAGTATGCCGAGCGTGTCGAAGTGCTCAAGGGACCGGGTGCCTTGATGTATGGCATCTCGCCCAACAGTGGCGTGGGTGGGGTCATCAACATCGTTCCCAAACGGCCGCTGGAGGAAGACCTGACCCGGTTCACCGGTAGCTACGCGTCAGATTCCCAGGCGGGCGGGCACCTGGATATCAGTCGGCGTTTTGGTGAGGAAAACCAGTTCGGCGTGCGCTTTAACGGCAGCCTGCAGGGCGGCGACACGGCGGTGAACGACCAGCATCGCGACGTAGGGATCGGTGCGATTGCCCTGGATTATCGTGGCGAGCGGCTGCGCCTGAACCTGGACTACATCAGCCAGAAAGAAAGCTTCGACGGTGCCTCACGCCCGTTCACCATCGCGCCGGGCGTTGACGTGCCATCCGCCCCCAATGGCCGCACCAGTCTGCCGCAAAAGTGGGGTTGGTCGGATACCAAGGAACAGTCCGCATTGCTCGGCGGTGAATATGATCTGAGCGACAACCTCACCGTTTTCGCCCATGCAGGGGGCGGCAAGTCGGATGTGAAACGCATGTCCGACCAAGTGCCGCGCATCCTCAATGACGCGGGTGACACCAGCAACGTCCCGGGCTATTACAAGTTCAACGTCGACCGTTCTACCGCCGATGTGGGGATGCGCGGGCTCTTCGCCACCGGGCCGGTAACCCATACCACCACGCTGATGGCGACCCGTTACCAGGATGAGCTGTCGCGGGGCATCAACAACGGCACCACAATCCTCTCCAATATCTACCACCCGGTGGACACGCCCAAGCAATACATCAACACGCCCAAGGTGCTGCGAATCTCCGAGTCGGAGTTGTCCGGCGTGGCGTTGACCGACACCTTGGGGATGCTGGATGACCGTTTCCAACTGACCCTGGGCGTACGCCGGCAGTTTATCGAGTCGCGTAACTACAATGCCGCCGGCACCGTCAGCTCGCGTTACAGCGCCAACGCCACCACGCCGTTGCTGGGTGTGGTGGTCAAGCCTTGGGAGGACGTCTCCCTCTACTACAACTACGTCGAAGGGCTGAGCAAAGGCGATGCGGCACCGGGCACGGCGAGCAACGCCGGGGAAACCTTTGCGCCGTATGAGTCCAAGCAGCACGAACTGGGGGTGAAGTATGAACACGGCACCTTCATGACCACACTGGCGCTGTTTCAGATCGAGAAACCTGCCGGCGAACTGGGCGCCAATGGCGTGTATTCGGTGCAGGCCGAACAGCGCAACCGTGGCCTGGAACTCAGCGTGTTCGGCGAAGTGGCCACCGGCACCCGTTTGATGGGGGGCGTGACCTTCCTCGATGGCGAGCTGACCAAGTCGGCGACTGCCGCTAACCAGGGCAACAAGCCGGTCGGCGTGCCCGATATCCAGGCCAACCTGTGGGCGGAATACGACACCCCCTGGCTGGAAGGTTTCACCCTCACGGGTGGTGCGATCTACACCGACAGCCAATACGTCAACCAGGCCAACACCCAGGAACTCGACGCCTGGACCCGCATTGACGCCGGTGCGCGTTACGCCACCAAGATAGAAGGGCGGCCGACGACATTCCGCGCCACGGTACAGAATGTGTTCGACCGTGAGTACTGGTCCGGCGTGGCCTCTTATGGTGCGTTTTCCCCGGGGTATCCGCGTACCTTGCAACTATCGGCGACCGTCGATTTTTGACGGGCGCCGGTATGGAGCAATCATGCACCAGCAATAAGCTTAAGCCTTGCTGGCCACCCGATCGTCACTGACCCGAATTCGCCATTGCTCAACGGTGCGCAGGGGTTTACAGCCCTTGCGCTCTTTGTTGGTGTGGCTGCTCGGCGGCGTCACGGTGTCCTGCGATCATTGCCCTTTGAGCGCGATTGCCACTGCTGCTGAAAGTGAAGTCGTGGCCCTGCCGATCAGCGTCGAAAGCTGATGGCTATCATCGAAAAGTGCGCCTTGGGATGCGTTGACATCGTAGCCAGCCAGGGCCTGTGCGAGTGGCTCCGGGAGGCCGAAATTGATTAACGCAGAGGCGTAGTCAGTTTCAGGCAAGTTCTTGTAGGGAATGTTCCTACCCGTTTGCCGAGAAACCTCGGCTGCGAGTTCCGATAACGTCCAGGCGCTGTCACCCGCCAACTCGTAGACCTTCCCCTCTTGATCGTCGCGGGTCAGCACGACGGCAGCGGCCTGGGCAAAATCTTCCCGTGTCGCCGCGGCAATCTTTCCATCACCTGCACTGCCGATAAATTCACCGGCCGATAACGCGCCAGCGATAAAGCCGGTGTAGTTCTCGGTATACCAACCATGACGCAATATCGTGAATGCCAACCCCGACGCTTTGAGCTCGGCTTCCGTTTGCCGATGCTCCTCGGCGAGGCTCAATGAAGAGGTATCCGCGTGCAGTACACTGGTATAAACGACGCGACTCACACCGGCCTGCCTTGCAGCGTTGATGACATTTCGATGCTGTGAGAGTCGCTTACCTATTTCGCTTGAGGAAATGAGTAGAAGCGTGTCGACTCCGCTGAGCGCCGCGACCAGGGTTTGCGGATTGTCATAGTCGGCAACACGAGCCTCCACGCCTAGATCACTCGCCTTGTCAGGGCTGCGCACCAGCGCGACCAGGTTGGACGCGGGTACTTTTTGCTTGAGTTGCTGGACAACGAGGCGGCCAAGTTGGCCGGTGGCTCCGGTGACGGCGATCATGAGGGGTTCCTTTTACAAAAAGTGATAGAACAGGCAGAGTAGGGCCTTAACTAACTTTTCGTAAGTACGTACCTAAAGGTAAGTAAACATGCCGGATTCCGAGCCCTCTGGAGCAACCCGTCCCGCAACAGTGGCCAACCGACTGCGCAGCGGTGAATTATTCGACCCGGATTGTCCCTCGAGGGTCGTGCTCCAGCACGTCAGCAGCCGCTGGGGAGTATTAGTATTGGTGGCCTTGCTCGCGGGTACGCATCGCTTCAGCGATCTGCGTCGCAAGATTGGAGGCGTCAGCGAAAAGATGCTTGCGCAGACCCTCCAGTTTTTGGAACTCGATGGTTTCGTCCTGCGCAAATCCTATCCGGTCGTGCCGCCTCACGTTGAGTACAGCCTCACCCCTATGGGAACTGAAGTAGCCCGCCATGTCGAAGGCCTGGTTGACTGGATCGAAGGCAATCTGCCAAAGATTCTGGAGGAACAACGCTCTCGCCAGATTTCATAACGGGCTTGCGACCTATTGATCACTCAGGCGGGACCTTAGGCAAGAGTCCCTCCAATCCGATAGTCAGGCGGTCAGTTCCCGATTCATGGCAACAATGTCCTCGTGTGTGAAATGGCCACCGGGCGTCATGAACGTGGCCATCAGGGCATCCCGGTTTTGAGGCGCCCTCAACTTATCTGCCGCGCACAAGGCTGCCTTCAGCGCTGGCAACTTCAGTTCGGTGCAATAGGCAGGTGTACCGGGTTGCTGACGCCACGAGTCTTCAAGGCTACCCGCGGCAAGCGCGGTGAAGCCGGTGTCCTCTACAAGATCTTGCGCGATCGCTTCAGCATTGATGTCACCGCCAGCTACAGGTAAGGCTATGCGTGAGGAAGACCCGACCGGTTGGCCGTGGTCGGCAAGCGTTGCTGCGAGGACGGCATTCCATGCCTTAACCACCGGGCGGCCAATCTGCTCGCTTACCCAAACGCTTTCGGGCTTGCCGTCGTCCACTTCTTTGATCGCTCCGTCTCGTCCTGGATAGTAATTGGAGGTGTCGATGATGACGACCTTCTCGGGAAGATTGCTCAATGTTTGCCGCAGATCCGGGTACTTTGCAAAGGGGATAGAGAGGATTACGGCGTCCACGTCGCACACCGCGTCTTCTTTGGTCACCGCGTGTACACCGATTTTGTTGGCAAGGTTCTCAAGGGTATGAGGGCTCTTTGAATTTGCCAGTTTGACTTCATGGCCGCACGCCGCGAGCTTACGGGCAAGCGTTGCGCCAATGTTGCCTGCGCCGATAATTCCGATTTTCATTTCAATTGGATCCTCACCTACGAACAATAATCAAGCTATCAAGCCGTGCCGATCAATCCTGGGCGCTGCGAGATGCCATCGGGTGACCGCGATGGCAGCAGAGGCTACTCACACGGTTGACATCATTCTGCCGGTGGTTTGTATCCCGCCAGCATTTTCAGCACATCATCATGTGATCCGCTTGCTTCAGCAAACCGTAAGGGCTTGGCGCGCTCGACGACAAGTTCCCGTGGGGTCGGAGAGATCTCGAGCAGTTCGAAGACTTCATCCAAAAACGCCTCCAGGGGCATGGCGTGTTCGTCGTTTTCCTGCCCAAGCAACGTGGTACGTACCCCCGGTGGTGCAAGCTCTATAACCTCAACCGGCGAGTTCTCCAGCTGTACTCGAAGACTTTGAGTGAACGAGTGAACTGCAGCTTTGGTTGCGCTGTAGGTCGGTGTGGCTGGCAGCGGTACGAATGCCAGCGCCGAACTGACATTCACAATCGTTGCACTGGGTTGCTTGATCAGTTGGGGAGTGAACGCGTAAACCATACGAATCGTGCCAAGTAAGTTCGTGGTCACGATATCTTCGGCCGTGCTCAGGCTTTGCGGATCAGTCAGATCCTCCCAGTGCATGATCCCGGCGTTGTTTATAAGGACGTTCAGATTCGGATGGCTGGTCGCAAGCGCTGTGCAGCTGCGCTGGATGGATTGTGGATCGCAGACGTCCAGCACGACGGATTCAATCCCCGGATGCTCCGACACGATCTTGTCGAGCAGAGCCTTGCGACGTCCTGCAATGATGACGGTGTTGCCCGCCTTGTGAAGCCTGAGCGCCAGACCGAGGCCGATGCCTGAGGTGCCGCCAGTAACCAGAATCGTGTTGCCAGTGCTGTTCATAGTAAACTCCAGAAACGACGCTTAAACGGACAGGTGTCCGCTTGATCAAAATTACCGGACAATTGTCCGATTAGCAATGCAATGAAGGAAAACTTTGTCCATGACTGACGAATTGGTGATGCGTTCTGACGCCAAGAAAAACCGCGAACGGATACTGGAAGTCGCTGTGCTCGAGCTGACCAGCGATCCTGCGGTTGCGTTGAGCACGATCGCGAAGAAGGCCGGGGTGGGGCAGGGCACGTTCTATCGCCACTTCGCCACCCGAGAGAAACTGGTATTCGAGGTCTATCAATTCGAGATGCAACAGGTGGCATCGTTGGCGCAACAGCTTCTCGCGACAAAACCGCCCAAGGAGGCCCTGCGGGAATGGATGGACAGCCTCGCTGAATACGCAATGACAAAGGCAGGACTCGCTGCTGCGATTCAACAAGCTGCGTCTGTTTACGAGTTCCCAGGGAAATCGGGATACGCTCCAGTCCAGGCCGCCGCCGAGTTGCTTTTGAGGGCGAATGAAAAGGCCGGAACTATTCGTAGCGGGATTACCAACGACGATTTCTTTCTAGCCATTGCTGGCATATGGCAAATGGATGCCCAGAGTGAATGGCGCTCGCGTCTCGCCAGATTGATGAACCTGGTGATGGATGGTCTGTGCGCTGGCAGCCCCGAGAGCCTGAAGAAAAACGTGTAGCCTTTAGGGCAGCCCTATTGCCAGCAACCTGGTGGTCACTCCGCCCGCCTGTTTCAGGGGCAATTTGAATCGTACCCTGACTTCAAGTAGGTCTTGGCCCACTCACGATAGTTATCCGAGAGCGTGTATTTTGAAAGCAGCTCAGGAAGGGAAAGCTCGCTTGCGTGTGTGCCGCTTTGTTCGCGCAGCGCCTCGTAGGTCGCTTTGATTGCGGACAAATAAGGGGCATGCCCATTGACCACGACCCGCACATTGGCGGCACTCAGTTTCTCGACATCGCTCAGGGCCGGATTGCCGTAGTTGATCAGCATGATTGGCACGCTGAGGTGTGCCGTGAGTGCTTCCAGGTGCTGGAAATCCTTAACGCCAACCAGGCAAATCGCATCTGCTCCGGCCTTCTGATAGGCCGCAGTGCGAGCGATGGAGTCTTCCAGCGTGGTAGCGGCCACATTCGTTCTGGCAATGATGCTGAGCGCATCATCCGAACGGGCAAATCGTGCAGCGTAGATCTTGGCTGCGGCTTCTTGCCTTTCGATAAGCACGTTCGACTGCTCGTCGTACTTGGCCGGTAGGTGGGTGTCTTCCAGCGTCAGGGCGGCAACCCCGGCTTTCTGAAGTTCGGTCACTGTTCGCATGACATTAAGTGCGTTACCGAACCCATGATCAGCGTCGCCGATGATTGGGATTTGACTGGCCCGCCCGACTCTAGAAACCTGTTCGACGTACTCATCAAGCGTGAGCAGTGCAATGTCAGGTGCCCCGAGCACTTGAAGCGAGGCGACGGAACCACCTTGGATGGCAACCTCAAAGCCAAGGTCGGATGCCATGCGAACCGAGATAGGATCGAATACGGACGCGGCAAATTTACAGGCGGTTCCGTGAAGTAAGTCACCAAACGTCTTGCGCAATTCATGATGAGATCGCTCGATCATTTTTTCGGCTCCATCCACTTCATTCGCGGTTTTCGTTGGGATCGTCCCGCGTTGAACGAGACCTGGAAATCACGACCGGTCATGGCCATGGTTGATGCGCAAATGACCGGTAAACTGTGCTGATTACTTTTGCGGCAACAGTGCTTTGCGCACTGCTTTTTGGTGTTTCATTGCAGCAATTTCATGCTCGCAGGCTTCGACGTCAAAGGAGTTGTCCCATTTGGCAATGGCGATGGTGCCGATACCGTTGCCGATCAGGTTGGTCACGGCACGCGCTTCGTTGAGGAAGCGGTCGATGCCCAACAGCAGGACAAGGCCTACCAGTGGAATGGAGTGGATGGTCGTGAGCGTTGCCGCAAGGGTTATGAACCCGGCACCCGCCACGCCAGCGGAGCCTTTTGAGGTCAGCAGGAAGACACCCAGCAGAATCATCTGATCCATAAACGTCAGGGGCGTATTGGTTGCCTGTGCGATAAAAATCGCCGCCATGGTGAGGTAAATGCAGGTGCCATCCGCATTGAAGGCATATCCAGTGGGTAGCACCATGCCCACCACTGACTTCTTGCAGCCCAGCTTTTCAAGTTTCACCATCATTCGCGGAAGCACGGCCTCGGTTGAGCAGGTGCCAAGCGTGATGAGAATTTCATCTTTGAAATAACGCAGAAATTGCATAAGCGGCATGCCTGACCATCTAGCAACCGTCCCTAGTACGACCACGATGAAAATCAAGGTCGTGATGTAGAGCGCGACCAGCAACTGGCCGAGTGACAGCAAGGTACCAATGCCGTACTTGCCTATCGTGAACGCCATCCCGGCGCCGGCGCCAATCGGCGCCAGGCGCATAACCATTGCTACGATCTTGAACAGCCCTTGCAGAAACAAGTCGATGGTATTGATCAGCGGTTTGCTGGTTTCACCCATTTGAACGAGGGCGATGCCCATCAATACCGAAATCAAGATGACCTGAAGCATGACGCCATTCGAGAATGCGCCAATGAAGGTGCTCGGGATGATGTTGAGAAAGAAATCGATAGTCCCGCCCTGCTCACTGGCGGCTTGGCTGTACTTGGCGATAGCGCTGGCATCAAGCGTGGTAGCGTTGATATTCATCCCGGCGCCTGGCTTTACGACATTGACCACAATAAGGCCGATGACCAGCGCAATGGTTGAAAGGATTTCAAAATAGAGCAGCGCCTTCACGCCGATCCGCCCGACCTCCTTGATGCTGCCCATCTTGGCGATACCCACCACGACAGTACCGAAAATAATCGGCGCCAACAGCATTTTGATGAGTTTGATAAAGCCATCCGCAAAAGGTTGAAGCTTGGCTCCGAATTGCGGTTCAAAGTGACCGATTGCAGCGCCGATGACGATACCGATCAGCACCTGCACATACAGCTGGCTGTACCAGCGGGACTTGGACATTTCCACGGAAGCACCTCATTTTATTTTTGTGATGGGCATGTGGTTTGGCGTCAATGGATGACGCCTGAGTCTGCGGCCCCTTTAAAAGAAACCGCAGACCGAGGTTGATCAGCCTTCGCCTAACTCGCGCATGACTGCGTACAAGGCGGACTTGGCTTCGAAACCAACACCTGGAATATCCGGCAGGCCGACATAACTATTTTCCACCTTGATTCCGTCGGCGAAGCCGCCGAAAGGCTGGAACACGTCGGGGTAGGATTCGTTGCCGCCCAGGTGCAGGCCGGCTGCGATGTTCAGGGACATCTGGTGGCCACCATGGGGAACCACGCGGCGGGAAGACCAACCCATGTCTTCCATCACTTTCAGGGTGCGCATGTACTCCACCAGCCCGTAGGACAGGGCGCAGTCGAACTGGAGGAAGTCGCGATCAGGGCGCATTCCGCCGTGACGCAGAAGGTTACGGGCATCCTGGTGGGAGAACAGGTTTTCCCCGGTGGCCATGGGCAGCTCATAGTGATTGGCGAGCTCAGCCTGAAGTGCGTAGTCCAGCGGGTCGCCGATCTCCTCGTACCAGAAGAGGTTGTACTGCTTGATGGCTTCCGCGTAAGCAATACCGGTCTGTAGATCGAAACGACCGTTGGCATCGACCGCCAGTCGACGACCGTCACCCACCACTTCAAGCACCGCTTCGATGCGACGAATATCCTCATCCAGCGGTACTGCCCCAATCTTCATTTTGACGACGTCGTAGCCACGATCCAGATAGCTCTGCATTTCTGCTTTGAGCTTGGTCTGGTCTTTACCTGGGTAGTAATACCCACCGGCTGCGTAGACCCAGACCTTGTCATCTGCCACGCCGTTACGGTAGCGGTCAGCCAGCAGGCGATACAGAGGTTTGCCCTCAATCTTGGCGACGGCATCCCATACAGCCATGTCGATGGTGCCAACCGCGACCGAGCGCTCGCCGTGGCCGCCTGGCTTTTCGTTGGTCATCAGGGTTTTCCAGATGGCGAACGGATCCAGGTTGTTGTTTTCATGGTCGACGAGCGTGTCAGGATCAGCTTCCGTGATACGCGCCAGGAAACGATCCCGCATCAGAGCGCCTTGGCCATAGCGGCCATTGGAGTTGAAACCGTAGCCGATGACGGGTTTGCCATCGCGAATCACATCGGTGATGACCGCGACGACCGAGCAGGTCATCTTGGAAAAATCGATATAGGCATTGGCAATTGGGGAGGCAATGGAAACTGTTTTTTCACGGATGTCTACGATACGCATGACGGGCTCCTCTTGTTGTTTGTGGCCCCACGTTATGCTTTGCGATGTCACCCGCCCAATGCTATTAATGCCGGACCCTATGCACAGGAGGCATGGCCCCTTGGAACTCGTTTGGCTTGAAGATCTTTCAGCGCTTGCGGAGTACGGCAGCTTTGTCCGTGCCGCTGAGGCACGCCATGTTACTCAGCCAGCCTTCAGTCGAAGAGTACGCTCACTGGAGAATTGGATGGGCGTCGAGTTGTTTGTGCGCACACCACAAGGCGCAACCCTTACCGAGGCCGGAAGGCAAATTTTGCCCAGTGCTCAGGAAGCGGCCCGACACTTGTACAGGATGCGCAACGAGGCTCAAGAGGTAGCAGGAATCGCCGCCAAGTCGTTGCAATTCGCGGCAACTCATTCGCTGTCGTTTACGTTTTTTCCCAAGTGGCTTCGAAGCTCAGAAAACGGTGCCCCCATTGAGGCAGTGAAACTGCACTCGGACAGCATGGCCGTCTGTGAGCAGATGCTGATACATGGTCAGGTTCAGTTCCTGCTCTGCCACCGCCATCCCGACGTTCCGCCTTTACTGGCGCCTGATCAGTTCACCGGCAAGAAGGTGGGGGAGGACGTCCTCGTTCCGCTTGCGAGTGCTTCCACTCACTTCGGCACCTCACCCGCGGCATTGCCATACCTCGCATACACCCATGAGTCTGGACTGGGACGTATCGTCGCCCACAGGTTGCGTGGCAAGGAAGATTACCTTCACCTCAAGCCGCTTTTCAGCAGCCACCTTGCAGCGGTACTCATGTCCATGGCCCTGGAAAGCAAAGGTGTGGCGTGGCTGCCCAAGAGCCTTACCGAGCAGGAAGTTCTTGATGGGCGCTTAGTCAGAGCGCTCGACGAAAGCTGGGACATACCTCTGGAAATTCATCTGACCCGCCCGAAAGCAATCCTCAGTCAATCTGCTGAAGAGTTTTGGAGCCGGGCGGGTAGTGACCCCCAAGCTCCCACATGACGAGCGCTCAGTTACGCGCAATGCCCAAGCGGGTCTTTATCTTCACGTCGGATGACTGAGCGACGGAGGTTTTCTGGTTCCCGCGGCAGAGTTTAACCAGAGCAGCATTGCGGCGAGAGAGGCGGCGACTATCAGCGTAAGCCACATGATGACCAGCAGGGTGAAGGTGACACTGTTGTTTAACTCACGAAAAATGCCGAAGGCAAAAGCCGTGTACCAAGACACCCCCGAAACTGCACCGGAGGCGAGAAACAAGGCCGCTCTTTTGCGGGATACGCCAAAGAGCAGGGGGCGACTCAGGTCGCGTAGGGCTTCTGGCAGCACAAGCGCGTGGATGATTATTCCGTTGATGGTCAGGACGATCACCACAATGACTTTCGCCCAGAGTTTGGGGTTTTCAAACTTTTCCGGCGACTCCATCGCGTAAAGGGCAAGGAAACCAAGGCCTGAAAGCCACAGGAGGCAGAGTCCAATAGTGACCGCGTCGCTGATGAAGTGAAAGGTGCGTCCGATTTCAACCGGGAGGCTGCCCCGGCGCATCCAACGCAGGATCCAGAGGTCCAGCATCGTCGCCCCACCGAGACCGAAGCACATGCCGAGCAGGTGTATACCTATAAGGAGTGTCAGCACCTTTAGCTGTGGGAGTGGAGCCGGCAATGTAACGCTCAGCGCGAGTGTGTCGGCGAGTAAGTAGCCACTGCCGGACAGCGCAAGCAGGCCGCCTAAAATCATGAAAGACGTGCGTATCTTCATTTATTACGGCCTTGGACGAGTGTTTTTAGTTGGACGCGTGCGCAGTTTGCTTACTGGAACAGGCGGATCAAGCGGCTGCTATCTGCAGCGTTGCTGCAACCAGGAAGATACGTTTCGGGTTAAATGAGGCCAGCGACGCTAGCGTCACATCAGTAGGTTGCACGGGCGTAGACCCTGCTCAGGAAGGGACCGGTGCTTGGGCATCGATCAGGTTCCGGCTCTTGAGCTCCTCCCAAAAGGCTGCCGGGATACCGACCTTCATCGCCTGCACATTGGAAACGATCTGCCCCGGCGTGCGGGCACCCGGAATGATCGCTGACACTTGCGGATGTGCTGCCGCGAACTGCAGGGCGGCAGTATGAATGTCGATGCCATGTCGTTTGGCAACCGCCATGATTCGCGCGCGCTTTTCCACCGCTCCGGCAGGCAGATCCAGACTGAAGTTGTATCGGCTGCGTCCTCCCAGGAATCCATCGTTCAGTGGTGTTCCAACCACAACGCTGGTGCCCTTCCTGCTCAACGCCGGAAAGGTGTTGCGTAACGCATCGCTGTGCTCAAGGAGCGAATACTGGCAGGCAAGCAACACGATGTCGGGAGTCGGGTCATCACCGGCCATTGCCTGGACCACAGCATTCGGCGTATTGACGCCGAAGCCCCATGCCTTGATGAGCCCCTCATCACGCATCTTTTCAAGCTCAACCATCGCCCCTGTGCGCGCAATGCGATACGCCGCTTCCCAACCGCCTTCCAGTTCGCTGTTATCGGGCGAGATGTCATGGATAAACACGATATCGATACGCGGCAGCCCCAGCCGCTGCAGGCTGTCTTCCACGGAACGCCGTGCGCCTGCCGCGGTGTAGTCATACCGGTAGTTGAAGGGCGCGGGTGACTTCCAGATGGCATGGTCCGCGCGGGGGCCACCCGCGGCAGTCAAAACGCGTCCTACCTTGGTGGAGACCACATAGTCGTTCGGATGTTTGCCGTGCAGAAAGCGGCCTACCCGATATTCACTCAAACCAAACCCGTAGAACGGCGACGTGTCGTAAAGCCTTACACCCGCGTCCCAGGCGGCCTGTAGAACCAGGCCCGCCTGCTCGTCGCTGAGCGGCGCAAAGATATTGCCAATCTGTGTCCCGCCCATGCCAAAGCGTTGAGGCGTCATGTATCGCAGGGTAGGCGAGGGTGAATTGAGGGGCAGGCCTGTGCGCACTGGCCGGCCTTCAGTACGCATCACGCTCCCGCGCTCTGTCAGTAAAGAGGGCGCTGGGGCTGCCGAACTGGCGACACTCGAGGCTGGCAGCAAAGCGGCTGCAACAGTACCCACTGCCGAGTAAGTAAGAAAATCTCGTCTGTCCATCCAACGTTCCTTTCGCGACCGAGGTTTCACGGGATCATCGAAGCCGGTATTCGTACTGGAAGTTAGAACAACGAGGGTTGGCCGGGTGACCCTAATACGCCATATTTTTTGCACAATCCTGCCGATGCGCTTGTGTTGGTCACGCACTCTCAGCAGACTCGAACATTCCGTAAACAGGGGCGCATGTAATGACGAGCGGTTCCTTCTCGCAGTTCGGTTCCAGCCATCTGCATTCTCTGGCGTTGCGCGATCCCATACAGCCCAACGAGCGTCTCCAGGCGCTCAGGCGGCTGATCGAAAAAGTCACCCGGCAGATTGGTTTGAACGAGGTCTGCAAAACATCGATTCCAGGTCTGGCCTTTTATCGAATGGCTGACCTGGGTACGCCCACTTACTGCATTTATGAGCCTTGCGTGGCCATCATTCTGCAGGGCGCGAAGGAGATCACGTTCGGTGAGGAGGCCTGTGAGTTCGGGCAGGGGGCGTTCTTCGTCACGTCGGTCGACATCCCCACACTGGCCCGTGTTACCGCTGCCAGCGAGGAAACCCCCTATTTATCCGTCGTGTTGAAGCTCAACCTTTCCATGCTCAACGAGGTGATCCAGACCTTGGAACCGCCTGCGCAGGAAATGGCTACTGAAGCGCGGGGCTTCGTATCCGGTGCGGCGTCGAGTGAGATGCTCGACGCATTCGCTCGACTCGCTACGCTGATCGAACGGCCGCTTGAAGCAGGCTTGATGTCGGATCTGATCAAGCGGGAAATATGCGTTCGGCTATTGCTAAGTAGTGCAGGGCACTGGCTGCGCAGCGTCACCCGCGACGGTTATCGAGACAAGGGCATCGTAAGAGCCATTGAATGGCTGAAACATCACTACGACAAACCGCTGCACGTGGCCGATCTCGCCGAACGATCAGGAATGGCCAGCTCTACGCTGCATCACAGTTTTCGCAAGCTGACAGGCACCAGCCCTGTTCAGTATCAAAAGGCGTTACGGCTGCAAGCCGCACGCAGCCTGATGTTGACCGATCGTGTTGACGTGAACACCGCCGCGTTGCGCGTCGGCTATGAAAGTGTCGCTCAATTCAGCCGTGAATATGCCCGGCGTTTCGGAGCCCCGCCCTCGAGAGACATCAAGCACGTACGGGAGCAGGGCGGACTGCTCGACTAGCGACGCTTCAAAGAGGAATGTGGGTGGTCGACAAGACCTGACGCAAGCCCATGAACGATCGAATCTGGCGAACCCCAGGCAGGTAAAGCAACTGTTCCGCGTGGAGCCGGTTGAAACTGTTGCTGTCCTTGGTTCGTATCAACATGAAGTAGTCGAACTCCCCCGTCACCACATGGCACTCCATGCAGCCGGACACTTTTTGTGCGGCTGCCTCGAATGCGGCGAAGGATTCCGGTGTGGAGCGGTCCAGCACCACGCCGATCAACACCACCATCCCCGCATCCAGCGCGACATTGTCGAGCAGCGCGACTATGCCTTTGATCAGGCCGACTTGCTTGAGCCGCTCGACGCGCCTGAGGCACGCCGGTGCACTCAATTTCACCTTCTCTGCCAGCGCCACATTGGAGATGGAGGCATCTCGCTGCAGGGCCTTGAGAATGGCGCGGTCGGTTCGATCCAGCGGCTGCGGCACCGGGGCCGATACACTTGGCTTCTTGCGAGTGTTTATTGCGTTCATGACTGTTTATTCGCAATTAAAGTATGTTCGATATTTATAGCGAGAAATTATAGTTCTTTAAGTGGTAGAAGTTTGCAACACATCTTTTTGGAAATCTTCTTAATATTGAACTCATCGAAGCCCGCCTGAAAGAACCTGGAAGGCAACCTTTGCCTTTCGGTCTGGCGCTTTGATGTCCAGTAATCAAGGAGCAGCGTCATGAACCTGAATCGTTTTAAACGTTATCCGTTGACCTTCGGTCCTTCTCCCATCACGCCCTTGAAGCGCCTCAGTGAACACCTGGGTGGCAAGGTCGAGCTGTATGCCAAACGTGAAGACTGCAACAGTGGCCTGGCCTTCGGCGGGAACAAAACGCGCAAGCTCGAATATTTGATTCCCGAAGCGCTCGAGCAAGGCTGCGATACCTTGGTTTCCATCGGCGGCATCCAGTCGAACCAGACCCGCCAGGTGGCCGCCGTTGCCGCTCACCTGGGCATGAAGTGCGTGCTGGTGCAGGAAAACTGGGTGAACTACTCCGATGCGGTATATGACCGCGTTGGCAATATCGAAATGTCTCGCATCATGGGCGCCGAGGTACGACTGGACGCCGCCGGGTTCGATATCGGCATTCGGCCCAGTTGGGAGAAGGCCATGGACGATGTGGTGGCGCGGGGTGGCAAGCCGTTCCCGATACCGGCGGGTTGTTCCGAACACCCCTACGGCGGCCTTGGGTTCGTCGGCTTTGCCGAGGAAGTGCGAGAGCAGGAAAAACAACTGGGGTTCACGTTCGACTACATCGTGGTCTGCTCTGTGACCGGCAGTACCCAGGCCGGCATGGTCGTCGGTTTCGCCGCGGACGGCCGTTCGAAGAACGTTATCGGCATTGATGCCTCGGCCAAGCCGGAGCAAACCAAGGCGCAGATCCTGCGTATCGCCCGGCACACCGCAGAGTTGGTGGAACTGGGCCGTGAGATCACCGAAGACGACGTGGTGCTCGATACACGTTTTGCCTACCCGGAATACGGTTTGCCCAACGAAGGCACGCTGGAAGCCATTCGTTTGTGCGGGAGCCTGGAAGGTGTGCTGACCGATCCGGTGTACGAAGGCAAATCCATGCACGGGATGATTGAAATGGTCCGCCGTGGTGAGTTTCCCGAAGGCTCCAAAGTGCTGTATGCGCACTTGGGTGGGGCGCCTGCGCTGAATGCCTACAGCTTCCTGTTTCGCAACGGCTGATTAACGCCAAAAAACCAGGGAGCTCACGAAGCGATGGGTGAGTCGGCATCAATATTGAATGTCACGACCCCATCGTCGAATCGCCACCCGGAGCACGTTGCTCCTATCCAACCGCCGGAAGTACCGCCATGCATGCGATAACGCAATCTGCAGTCTGGATCAAGGAGCCTTCGGCGGATGCCGGAGTAGTGATCGTTACCAGCGCCGCGTTGCCCCCGTACATGATCGACAAGCTGCATGTGGCGATAGATGAGTGGGACCAGGTGGCTTATCTAGCCATCAAACAGTCCGAGGCGTTGAGGCTCGACTGGTTGCAGGTCGGGTCCAGCCCGGAGCCGTCCGACGGGGCCTACGCGTGCCATGCCAGCCAACTGTTGCGCGGCGTCTCCCACGGCAGCTTTTTACTGGATGTCGAAACTGGCACGGATTGCGGCATGACGTGGCTGGGGTCCGTCTTTGGTCATCCGCTGCGCGTGGTCGAGCTTGGAGAAGTAGCCTCCTCCACTGCACAGATGGATCAACAGGTGGAGGTTGTGTTAGCGGCGACCCGAAGCCTGGCGAAAAGCGTGTTGCAGGCACGCGGCGTCATTTAACCAATGACCTGGTCCATTCGCCTGTTGGAACCATAAAGGCATCGCTTATGAGCCAAGCTGTCGATTGTCGTCCCAACGCAATGAGGTGGATGCGCGAGCCATCAAGTTGCACGCGCATCGTGGTCATCGTGTGCGGACTTGATAGCGCTCATATTGACTTGATTCATCAAGGGTTCAGCTGTTTTGACAATGTTGCGCTGCTCCATGTCGATGCGGTGGACACCGTCCCTGGCAAGCACGTTGATGTGCAAGTGGCCAGGAGTGACTGTTCTTTTGTCGTGCTCGGTGAACTGGATGAACGTGTATTGCATAGCCTTTCCATGGGTAAGCGATGCCTCTACTCCATAGCGCCAGACGTGTCGGCCGAATGTTCGGTGATTGCAGCAGTAGAACAGGTCAAAAACTTCGCCCGAGTGAGCTATTCCCGTCACCTTGAAACGATACCCGACAGCGCCGGGAGCTGCCTGTGAACCTGTCGGGGACCACACGTAGAAAACCATGGCCTCAAACGCTGTCGCCGACCGCCAGAATGGTCGCCACCAGGGCCAGGGCGCGAGGTACCAGGGTGTCCAGCTCCAGGTATTCACGATCGGTGTGGACCTTGCCACCCACCGGGCCGAGCCCGCACAGGGTTGGAACGCCCAGGCTGGCGGTAAAGCCGGAGTCGGCGCAACCGCCGGTGAATTCGCCTTCGACGCTGAAACCCAATGCCAGTGCTTTTTGTTGATAGAGGTGCAGCAGTCGTTCGCTGTGGCGTGCTTCCATCGGTAGAAAGGTCGTCGCTTCCTTGAGGACGGCGCGGGTGCCGATCAGTTCTTCTTCGGCGACGATGGCCTGGATTGCGCTGAAGATCCGATCCCAGTGCTTGAGTTCGATGAAGCGCACGTCCAGCCGCGCACAGGCGCTGGGCGCGACGGTGTTGCTCGACGTACCACCGGATATCAGCCCAACGTTAGTGGTGATGCCGGCCGGGTAATCGGTCAAGGCATGCAGCTTGACGATCTTGTGTGCCAGGGCCTCGATGGCGCTGGCCCCGTCGGCATGGTTGACCCCGGCATGCGCCGCGCGGCCGCTGACTTCGATGATCAGCGTGGCCCCGCCTTTGCGTGCGCTGACCACGTTGCCGCTGGCCCGGCCGGGTTCGGTATTGAGCACGGCGCGGGCGGCACGGGCGGCGTTTTCGATATGGGGCCTGGCGCTGCCGGAGCCGATTTCTTCGTCGCCGGTGTACAGGACCTGCACCGGATAGGGCAACCGGCCGGCGCGCTTGAGTGCTTTGAGCGCGAAGCAATTGAGCACCAGGCCGCCTTTCATGTCGGCGACGCCGGGGCCATAGGCGAGGTTGGCGTCGCGGCTGTAGCCGCGAGTCGTGGTGGTGCCCTTGGGGAAGACCGTGTCGCGATGGCCCAGCAACAGCACCGGTTTTCCAGAATCGCCTGGCACTTCGGCGAGCAGCACGTCACCAAAACCCTCGACCGGGATGCGCTTGAGCAGGATGCCGTCGGCCTCCAGTTCAGCCGCGAGCAGCGCGCCCACGGCGTCGACACCCGCCTTGTCATAGCTGTTGGAGTCGGTGTCGACGATGCGCCGCAGCAGTGCTTCCATGGCTGGGCGCTGGTCGGCTAGCCAGTCCAGGGCCTGTTGTGGCGTGGCGCTCATTGCGCCTGCTCCCGTAACTGATGTTCCCGGGTCAGGCGTGCCGCATCGTTGCCCAGGTCCCAGAACAGCCCGGCCATGATTTGCAGGCTTTCCTTGACCACCGGCGCCAGCAAGTGTTCGTTCGGCGCATGTTGTGAACAGGCCGGGTACGAGTGCGGCACCCACAATGTCGGCAGGCCCAGCACGTCCGCGAACACGTCGTTGGGCAGCGAACCACCGAGGTTTGGCAGCAGCGCAGGTTTTTTGCCGGTGGTCTGTGCCAGGGAGCCGAGCGCCCAATCGACCCAAGGGCTCTGCGGGTCCAGCCGAGTGGCATGCATCACATCGATGCGGCTTTGCTTGACCTCGACATTGCTGAAGCCATGCGCATCCAGGTGGGTACGTACCGCCGGGATAAAGGTCGTGTAGTCGCTGTCGACCACGAAGCGGATATGGCAGTGGGCGTTAGCCTTGCCGGGAATCGCATGCACCGGGGCGTCTGGGTTGCCGGTCTTGAAGGCGATGACGTCGAGGGTGTTCCAGCCGAACACCTTTTCGCTCAGCGAAAGCGCCGGGTTACCCCAGTTGGCGTCGATGTCCGGATCGCCCGGTCCGCCACCCACGGCAATATCGGCCAGCGCCTGCCGAACCGGCTCCGGCAGTGTCTCGGGCATCAGGCCCGCCACTTTCACCCGACCGTGTTCATCGACCATGCTCGCGATGGCATTGGCCAGGATGATGCCGGGATTGGCCAGCAACCCGCCCCAGTTGCCGGAGTGGTGGGCGCCTTCACGTAAATTGACCACCAGCTCGAAGTTGAATACCCCGCGCGAGCCGAGAAAAATCGTCGGGCGTGATGCCGCCAGGCGCGGGCCGTCCGAGGCGATGAAAATATCCGCCGCAAGCTCTTTGCTGTGCGCGGCACAGAATGCGTTCAAGCCCGGCGAGCCTTCTTCTTCGCCCATTTCCAGCAGCAGCTTGACATTGAAACCCAGTTGGCCATCGCGCGCCTTGAGCGTTTGTTCCAGCGCGGTCAGGTTGATCAGGTGCTGGCCTTTGTTATCCGCCGTGCCGCGGCCGTACCAGCGATCGCCTTCGGCAATGACGTGCCACGGCGACAGGCCTTCGCGCCATTGCGCCTCATAGCCGCGCACCACATCACCGTGGCCGTAGCTGAGCACGGTCGGCAGGTCCGGGTGTTCAATGCGCGTGGCGATCATGAAGGGGCCGCGCTCGGCCACTGGGTTGTCATAGATCTTGACGCTGAAACCCATCGCCTCGACATGTGGGGTGATGAACTCATTGAGGTAGCGATACAGCTCGGGCTGGCTGTCCGCTGCCTGGCTTTCGGTGTGCAAGGCGACGCTGCGTTGGAGCAGATTGAAAAACTCGCCATTGTCGAATTGTGCTGTGGTGTTGCTGATAGCCAGTGAACGACTCATGAGTGGACAAGCTCCAGTGTTTGGGCAGAAGTGTCGTGAAGGTGGCAACGCACGTTGCCGCCGATAAGCGGACCATTGGCCGGGTAGGCCGTTTTGCAGGGGGCGAGGCAGCTCGGGCAGCGCGGATGGAAAGCGCAGCCGGACGGCGGTGACATGGGGTTGGGGAAGGTGCCGTGCAGGCCGATCTCGGGAATGCCCAGGCGCGGATCGGGCGTGAGCACCGAATCCAGCAAGGCGCGGGTATATGGGTGACCGGGCTCCGCGAACAACGATTCGCGCGTGCGTTCTTCGACGATGCGCCCCAGGTACATCACGGCGACCCGGTCGGCGAGGTGTTCGATGACCGCCAGGTTATGGCTGATCAGCAGATAGGTCAGGCCGAATTCACGCTTGAGGTCCTGCAGCAGATTGAGAATCTGCGCCTGCACCGACACATCCAGCGCTGAGGTGGGCTCGTCGCAGATCAACAAGTCAGGGCGCATGATCAGCGCCCGGGCAATCGCCACCCGCTGGCGTTGCCCGCCGGACAGCTGGCTCGGGTAGCTGTCGATCACCCGTTTGGGCAGGCCGACCACATCAAGCATCGCTTCGGTCTTCCTGCGGCGCTCGGCGGTGCTGCCGATGGCATGCACGATCAGCGGCAGGGTAACGATTTCGCGCAGGGTCTTGCGTGGATTCAGCGAGGAATACGGGTCCTGGAAAATCGGCTGGATATGCCGGGACATTGCCTTGCGATCAGTCGCCGCCAGGTGTTTGCCATTGACCAACACGTCGCCGCTGGTGGGCGGCAACAGACCGAGCAGCATCTTGGCCAGGGTACTTTTGCCGCAACCGGACTCGCCCACCAGACCGAGGGTCTCGCCACGCATCAGGCGCAGGGAAATACCATCCACGGCCTTCAGGGTGGCGGCGGGTTTGAAAAAGCCCTGGTTGATCCGAAACTCACGGCGGATGTCACACAGCTCCAAAGCGATATCTTTTTTCATGACCTTGCACGCTCCTGAAGGCGAATCGGTGCCGGGGCCGGGGCGGCGAACAGGCAGCGCGCCATGTGCCCGTCCTGTTCGACTTCGGGGATGTTTTGCGCGCAGGCCGGGATCGCCTGACTGCAACGATTGCGGAACGCACACCCTTGCTGTTCGCCGACCAGACTCGGCACCAGGCCTGGAATCGAACCCAGCGCCTCACCCGGTTTGGTCCGGCCAGGGATTGGAATACTCGCCAGCAGACCCCGGGTGTACGGATGCTGCGGATTCTCGAACAGTTGCAGGGCAGGGGCGGTTTCGACGATTTCCCCGGCATACATCACGGCGACCCGGTCGGCGATCCGTGCCACCAGCCCAAGGTCGTGGGTGATGAAGATCACCGCCAGGCCGAGTTCTTTCTGAATGTCGCGGATCAAGCGCAGGATCTGCGCTTGAATGGTCACGTCCAGCGCCGTGGTGGGCTCATCAGCGATGATCAGGTCCGGTTCGCACATCAATGCCATGGCGATGATCACCCGCTGGCGCAGCCCGCCGGAAAGTTGATGCGGATACTGGCGCAAGCGCTCGGTGGCATTGCTGATCCCGACCTTCTCCAGCATCTGCGCGGCGCGCGCCAGGGCCTCCTTGCGTGAGACCTTGCGATGCTGGGTCAGTACCTCGCTGAGTTGATCGCCAATGCTGTAGGCCGGGTTCAGCGAGGTCATCGGCTCCTGGAAGATCATCGCCAGGCGGTTGCCGCGCAGGTCGCACATGCGCCGCTCGCTCTGGCCGAGCATGTCGATGCCGTCCAGCGTCAGCCGGGACGCGGTGCGTTTGGCCTTGCGTGGCAACAGGTCCATCAACGCCAGCGAGGTCAGGGATTTGCCGCAGCCGGATTCCCCGACGATGCACAGCATTTCACCGCGCTCGACTTCAAAACTCAGGCCGCGTACGGCATGCAGCATGTCATCCGGCGTCGGGCTGTTGCCCATGGGGATGTCCACGCGCAGGTTTTCTACATGGAGTAGTGCCATGTTCGGTTCCCTCTATCAGTTACGGCGGTCTATCAGTTACGGCCGTCGGGCAGGATCAGATCGCGCAGGCCATCGCCGACGAGGTTGATGCCCAGCACCAGAATCATCAGGGCGACGCCGGGAATGGCGATAACCCACGGGGAAAAGAACATGTAGGGTTTGCCTTCCGCGATCATCAGGCCCCAGGACGGCGTCGGTGGCTGCACGCCAACCCCGAGGAACGAGAGGGCCGACTCCAGCAGGATCGCGTGGGCCATTTCCAGCGTCGCGACGACGATCAGTGCGCCGACCAGATTGGGCAGGATTTCACTCACCAGAATGCGCAGGGTCGAGCAGCCGAGCGCCTGGGCCGACGCCACATATTCAGCATCGCGAATCTGTTGCACCGAGGCCCTGACCACCACCGCGAAGCGATCCCATAACAGGCAGCCGAGCAGCACGATCACCACTTTCAGTGAGCCGCCCATCAACGAGGCCGAGGCCAGCGCGACCATCACCACCGGCATCGCCAGCCGGGTGGTGATCAGGTAGCTGATAAACCCATCGACCTTGCCGCCGTAGTAGCCCGCCAACAGCCCCATGAGCGTGCCGATAAAGCCGGAAATCAGCGCCGCTGCAATGCCGATGAACAGCGAAATACGTGCGCCGTAGAGCAGCCTCGACAGGTAGTCACGGCCCAGCTTGTCGGTGCCGAGCACGTATTCCCAGGTGCCGTTGGCCATCCATACCGGCGGTTTCATGCGCAGCATCACGTCTTGCGCATAAGGGTCGTAAGGTGCCAGCCACGGCGCGAACAGTGCACCTGCGAAGATAATCAGCAACAACACCGCGCCGATGGCGAAACCCCGATGACGCAAGCTCTTGCCAAGCACTCGGCTCAGGCTGCTCGGTGGTGGCAGGTAGTCATTGATCGCGAGGGTAGTGGGGGTGCTCATGTAGGCCTCCTAGCGCACGCGAATACGCGGGTCGAGCAGTGCGTTGAGCACATCGGCCAGCAACGTGAGGATGATGTAGATCACCGCAATCAACAGGACCACGGCCTGTACCACCGGAAAGTCGTCACGGGCGATAGCGTCCCAGGCAAGTTGCCCGATGCCTTGCAGGGAGAACACGGTTTCGATCACCACCGAGCCGCCGAGCATGAAACCGAACTCCACCGCCGCCAGCGCGACGACCGGAATCAGCGCGTTGCGCAGTGCATGCTTGAACAGCACGCGGGCAGGGCGCAGGCCCTTGGCGCGGGCGGTGCGGATGTAATCGGAACTGAGCACATCAAGCATGCCGGCGCGGGTCAGGCGCATGATTGCCGGCGTCGCGTAGTAGCCCAGGGCAATGGCCGGCATGACGAAGTGCAACAGGGTCGCGTTGCCGGACACCGGCAGCCACTTGAGCGTCACCGCGAACACCACGATCAGCATCAGCGCAAACCAGAAACTTGGCATTGCCTGGCCCAGCACCGCGATGCTCAAGGCCAGCCGGTCAACCCAGGTGTCGCGTTTGACTGCGGCCAGCACGCCCAGTGGAATGGCCACCAGCAAGGCGATCCCCAGCGCCATGGCACCCAGCCCCAGGGTAATCGGCAGGCGGCTGGCGACGAGGTTGTAGACCGATTCCTGAAAGAAAAACGAGTTGCCCAGGTCCAGCCGCAGCAAATCGCCCAGCCAGTTGAAGTACTGGGTCGGCAGCGGTTTGTTCAAGCCGTACTGCACGCGAATCTGTTCGATCTGTTCGCTGGTGGCTTCCGGTCCGCCAATGGCAGTGGCGAGGTCGCCGGACAGGTGCAAAAGAGAAAAGCTGATCACCGACACGGTAATGGCAACGCAAATGGCGATGCCCAGGCGGCGCAGAAGGAATCCAAGCATGGCAAGTTTCCTCATATCCAATGGATGACAAGTGTGAGGACGTGTCCGTGGCGCACGAGAGTCCGTGCGCCCGGTTACGTATTACTTCCACGTGGACTCGACGAAACGCGGCAGCTCATCCGGGTACGGTGTGAACGCGAGTTCCGAGGTGTAGGCGTAGTTCATCGAGTAGTTGAACAGCGGCGCCCAGTAGGCTTGCTGGCTGATGCGCTGCAAGGCTTTGCGGTAGTTATCCTTGCGCACTTGCGGGTCGAGGGCATTGTCGGCGGTCTGCAACCAGCCCTGGACTTGTGGGTCCTTGATATTGTCGTCCGGATTGCCCTTGAACCAGGTACCGGCCGACGCCGAGGTGTCGAGGATCGAGAACGAGCCCCAGGCCTGAAACGACATGGGCACCTTGCCGCCACGTTGCTGATCGCGCAGGGCGGCGTACTTCAAGTAGCGCAGCTTGGCGTTGATGCCCACTGCGCGCAGGTTGCCGATGATGGCTTCGACGTAATCACGGTCGCGATAAGCGAAGATTTCTGTCTCGAAGCCATTTGGGTAACCGGCTTCGGCGAGCAGCGCCTTGGCCTTGGCGGGGTCATAGTCGTAGACCGTGGCCGCAGTGGTATCGCAACCGAACTGGCCGGGATAACAGGCAACCTGCAAGGGCTTGGCTTCGCCCCCCACCAATTGCGTGGCCAGCGCATTGCGGTTGATCGCATGGTTGATGGCCTGGCGCACCTTGAGGTTCTTCATCGGTGAGTTTTCAGTGGAGGTGCCACGTGCATCAAGAATCAGGAAACCGATGCGCATGGTTTCGCCACTGGTCACGGTCAGGTTCGGCATACCCTTGAGGTCGACCGCCTGATCCGAGGTCACACGCCAGGTCCAGTCGACACCGTCGGTCATCAACTCGGCCAGACGGGTTTCTGCATCCGGGATCACGCGGAACTTGAGGTGGCTGATATGGGGCTTGCCTTGTGGGCTGTCCGGGAAGTAGTCCTTGTTGATCTCCATGGTCACGCCTTCGCCGGCCACCACCGACACGGCTTTATACGGCCCGGTGCCAATGGGCTTGCGACTGAATTCGGCCAGGCCGACCTTCTCGAAGTACTGCTTGGGAAACATCGGAACGGCGTTGGACAGGTATTCCAGTGCCGGCGGGAAAGGCTTCTTCAAATACAGGCGGACGCTGTAGTCGCCGGTTTTTTCGGCGCCCTTGATCCAGTCTACGTTTTGCACGGTAACGACTTTCGCTTCGGGCGACACCACGTAGTTGAGGGTGAACACCACATCGTCGGCGGTGAAGGCGTCGCCGTTGTGAAATTTGACGCCCTTGCGCAGCTCAAAGTCGAGGGTGGTGTCGTCGACCTGCTTCCAGCTGGTAGCCAGCATGGGTTTGTATTCGCCGCTTTTGGGATCGCGGTAGATCAGGTTGTCCCAGATCAGCCGGCCGAGAATCACGCCTTCGCGTAAATCGTTGTGATAGGGGCTGATGTTTTCAGGCTCGCTGTCGGAAGCGTAAACCAGGGTGTCGTTGGCTTTGCCGGCATGCGCCGGAAAGCTGCTGATAAGGCCCATCAGCGCGATACTGCAGGCGAAACCTTTGATGCCCATGCCGTCGTCTCCGTTGGCGAGAGTGGTTGAATCAAAGGGCAGCGAATCGCAAATGCGTAGAAGGAGGAGGAAAAGGTCGGGCGCTGTTTTTTTTGGTCTGGACACGAATGTAGGGAAGGGCTATCAATGCCGCAAGCACAATATTTCGATACTTCCTTTGCCGAAAAGGCAATCCTTGGGGGCTCCGATGCAGCTGTATGGCGTGCAGTCCACGGCACTGCGCTATTTTCTTGAAGTCGCCCGATGCGGATCGATCAGCGAGGCCTCAATGCGGCTGAATGTGGCGGCATCAGCGGTGAGCCGGCAAATTTCCAAGCTTGAGTTGGCCCTGGATGCCAGCCTGTTTGAGCGTCGCGCCCGCGGCATGGTGCTCAGCGAGGCGGGGGCGCGACTGGCGGCGTATGCGCGCAAGTCGCAGCTTGAGGCCGAGCAGGTGGTGCTGGAAATTACCGAGCTGCACGGCTTGCAACGGGGGCATGTGCATGTTGCCTGTTCGGAAGGATTTGCCCTGGAATACATGCCCAGGAGCATCAGCGCGTTCAGGCGTGAGTATCAGGGCATTCATTTTACGTTGGAGGTCTGTGCGCCCGCTGAAGCGACCGAGAAGGTTCGCTCCGGTGAAGCCGACCTGGCGATGACGTTCAGCCTGACGCCGCAAAAGGAAATCAAGGTCGAACATGTCCTGAGCGGGGCGATTTTTGCCGTGGTCTCCAATGCCCATCCCTTGGCCGGGCGGGAGTCTGTCAACCTCGCCGAGTTGCAACCCTGGCCCATTGCGTTACCCAAGGCCGACACTACGATACGGCAACTCTTCGACATCTGTTGCGGCGTCCAGGGGTTGTTGTTCGACCCGGTATTGACCACCAATTACGTTGCCGCGCTCTACAGTTTCGTCCGTGAAGAGGGAGGCATCAGCCTGGCCAGCGAAATGACCTTGCACCAACAGGTGGCGGACAAACAGTTGCAATGCTTGCCGATCCTTGATGAAGGCATGCAGGCGCGGCGCATCGAACTGCAAAGCATGGCTGGGCGCAATCTACCGGCGGCGGTTTCGGCGTTCAGGGATTTTCTGATCGCTGAGCTGGCGAAGGCGAAGCGGCTTTGAAAAGATGAGGTTATTGCAGCGGCCCCACCACTTGCCGATAGCGTTCTTCCCCCTGCGGCGTCTGGCGGGTCAGGCTGATTTCCAGGCCGATGGGATCGGCTTTACGGTTGCCGGCCAGCTGACGCCAGCCTTGGCCCGGTTCCCAGATGCGCACTTGCAGGTCGCTGACACCGGATAAGACGGCCACTGCTTTTTTGGGCGCAGGCAACGGGTATCGATCACTGGCTGCGGATGTGGCGCGGTACAGCGTGTCACCCTCCAGCCACCAGCGCACCCGTTGCAGACCGTTTTCGGGAAGGGCTGCGTTACGAATCACGTTCAGTTGAAAATCATGCTGGTCGGAGCTGCGAACGCTGATTGCGGCGAGCCCGTCGGGCTGTTCGTCATCGTTCAAGGCTGGCGTTCTCAGTTCAACGCTGGCGCGCAGGGCCAGGTCGCGGTCCAGCTGGTTGAGTGTGCGCAACAACGCTTCGGTTTGCTCGGTGCTGGCCTGCAGATGGCTGTCGGCACGGCTCACGCTGTCGAGGCCGCGCCAGGCAATCAGGCTGACAATGGCCATCAGCATGATCGCCACCATGACTTCAATGAGGGTAAAACCGTGCTGGTCTGTTTTCATGGTTGGTTCGCCACGCGTATTTGTCCTGTCGCCGTGCGGTGAAGGGTGAGGCGGTGCTGGCCATCCGAGAGCTGCAGTTGCAAGGGCGAGGCAAACCATTCGGCATTCAGTACCACCGGTTGCCTGGGGGTTACACGTACGCTCATCGAGGGTGTTTCCCAGGCACGGGGACGCAGTTGCGGGTCGCTCATGAAGTGATCCCAACCCTCGCCGGGCGCGTTGCGCCGACTGAAGCGAAACCCTTTATTGTCGGCCCGCCACGTGATGGGGCGGCCGTCGGCCCGGGCTTCGGCCTGGGCGATCTGCAGCATCTGGACCACGCGGTTGGCGTCCTTGCGCAGCAATTGCAACGGGTCGGGTTTGATGCTCAGGCTGATCGCCGCTGAGGCGATGCCGATGATCACCAGGACCACCATCAACTCGATCAGGGTGAAGCCTTGCTGATTGGCCTTGGTCATGACACAACGCTCCTTCGTCGTGGGTCTCTCCTGTAGACTGCCCGGCAGGACAACAAGGAGGTTTTGTCGTGGTCGCTATTTTTCGTTTGACCGCGCCGCGAGTGGTGCAGGCAGTGGCATTGGCCACGGCGCTCGCGGGGGGGCTGGTCTGGTCTTCCGTGTTGCTGACATCGGCCGAGTCCCAGGTGCCGCCAGTCGAGCCGCCGGTTTTGGCCGCTCGCCCGGATACCCCGGCGTTGCAGTGGTTTTCCAACCAGCCGGCGGTGGTGGACATCAAGGTCTCCGGCCTGATGGCGGGCGTGCGCGGGGCGGTGGCGATCCTGAGCCTGAACGAGGGGCCGCCGCGCAGTTTTCGGGTGGGCGAGTCATTGGCCCAGGGTGTGCGCCTGGCGGCGATCGAGGGCGATGCGGTAGTGATTGAGCGTGGCACGCAGCACACCCGCATTAAGGTCAGCACGCTGCCGGACTCGGTGGTGCTACCGCGCTTGACCCGACCCTGAACGCTCATTGGGGCGTTGCCTTCGGCGGGTTGAGCAGCGTTTCCACCCGCGCCAACGGTGGCGCCTCGCGCTTGCGCTCCGACACCTGCAGGGTGACGCGCATCAGGCGTCCATCGGCGCTCGGTGCGATGCTCTGCTCGCAACTCAACTGCAAGCGGCCCTGATCACAGTCAAACGCTTTGTGCCCCCTGGGCAGGCGTCCCTCCAGGCGCAGTTCGGCGAGCCTGCCCTGGGCCGACAGCAGCGCCATCGAGCGGTCGCGCAGCAACCCATTGCTCTGGGTCATCAAGCCTGCAACGCGGACCGCCGCCGCCATCGCCACGGCAATGATCGCCAAGGCCACGAGCACCTCGATCAATGTAAAACCTTGCTCCTTGCGCGACAGCTCCATGGGTCACTCTTGGCGTAAAAACACGCCGTAGAGTAGCACTCAGAGCGCCGCGGGCAGCGGCCAATTATTTTTGCTATCCAGATAGTTAGTTTTGTTACACTGCGCGCCGAATTAGGATCAAGCCAAGGATGGTGGATATGGATTTCGCGCGCATCAAATATGGGCCTCGCGCCCGCCACGTTCAGCAAGGGTTCACGCTGATCGAGATCATGGTGGTGGTGGTCATCCTCGGCATTCTGGCGGCGATTGTCGTGCCTAAAGTGCTGGACCGTCCGGACCAGGCCAGGGCGATTGCGGCCAAGCAGGACGTTGCCGGCCTGATGCAGGCGCTCAAGCTTTATCGCCTCGACCACGGCACCTATCCCAACATGAACCAGGGCCTCAAGGTATTGGTCGAGCGCCCGGCAGATGCAAAAAATACCAACTGGCGTTCTTATCTGGAGCGCCTGCCCAACGACCCCTGGGGCCGTCCTTACCATTACTTGAATCCCGGCGCGAACGGCGAAGTCGACATCTTCTCCCTCGGTGCCGACGGACAGCCTGATGGCGACGGTGTGAATGCCGATATCGGATCCTGGCAGCTCTAAGCGCCGCCATGAAATCACACTCGCCCACAGGGGCGAAACAGCGCGGCATGGCGATTATCAGCGCGATGCTGATCGCGGCGGTGGTCGCTGTGTTCGCCGCCGGCATGCTCACCCGCCAGAGCGTTTTTACCCGTTCACTTGAGGCCGAGCAGGCGCGAGTGCAGGGCAGTGCATCACTGCTGGGCGGCCTGGAAGTCAGCCGGCGATTGCTTCGGGACGCCCGCGAGCAGGATGTGCTGACGCGGCTTGACCAGCCATGGGCCCGGCCGATCAACACCGCTCAGGACGGCGAATTCGAAGGCCGCCTTGAGGACCTGCAAGGCAAGTTCAACCTGCGCAATTTAATCGCCCAAGAGTCTGTTGATCTCGGGCAGATGCGCAGCTTTGAGCGGTTGTGCGAGATGATCGGTGTCGAGGCCCGCCTGGCGCAGCGCATCAGCCAACGCGTGATTGCGGCCTACCCACATAGGCCGGTTGCCTCAACAGTGGGGCAGCCGCCCCCGCCATTACCCGCCACCCAGCCGATGCTGCGCAGTCTTGATCAATTACGCGGTATCGAAGGCCTCAATGAGCGGGTCTTGGCACGGCTGGAGCACTACGTCAGCATTCTTCCGGTCAACACCTGGGTCAACAGCAATACGGCCAGCGCGGAGGTGCTGGCCGCGGTGGTGCCGGGTTTGTCCTGGGCGCAGGCCAAGGCGTTGGTCGCCGAGCGCGATCGCGGCCAGTGGTTTATCAATCGCGGCGACTTCGTTAACCGTGCGCGATTGCCCAACCTGAACGTGGATGAACTCAATGTCGGGATCACCAGTGAGTGGTTCCTGCTCCAGGGGCAAGCCCGCCGCAATCAGCGCCGTGTGCACCTGGCTGCGCTGCTGCATCGTCCGGAAGACGCAATGCCCAGGGTGATCTGGTCGAGGCTGGGCGTATGACGCGCCTGCGTCTTGCCTTGCCGCCGCTGGAGTCCTTGACGTCGGACACCGAGCTTGAGTTCGCGCAACTGGACCGCAAGGGGCACGTCAGTCATACCGGCATCAGCACCCTTGGCCAGCTGGAACAACAGGTCAAGTCTCAGGCCGTCGAGTGTTTCCTTCACCCCATGGACACGGTACTTACGCGCATTGAACTTCCGCCGCTGTCAGCGTCCCGTATCGATGCGGCCGTTACCTGCGCTGCGCAGGCCTTGATCCTGGGGCCCAGCGAGCAGATGCATGTGGCGCACAGCGCTCGAGATGCCGATGGACAGGTGCACCTGAGCTGGCTGCCCAAGGCTGTACTGGATCGCCTCGGTCAGTTGCTTGGCCTGCACGGATTGAAGCTGGGCGGCCTGTATCCAGCGCCTTACCGCTTAGCCGTGCCAGCGGCCGGGCAGATCAATGGGTGTGTGGTAGAGGGCCAGTTGCTGCTGCGCTTCACCCTCGCCCATGGGGCGGTGGAACCGTTGGTTGAGGACCGTCTGGAAGCGCTCGCCGCCACCGGCGAAAGTGTGCTGTGGCCCGTGGACCATCAGCGCTGGAACGGCGCTGCCCCTGGCTGGGGATTGCACGCCGGGGTCGGTCGGCGCACTGCACAGGCGGCCGGTTGGGGGCGGGCGTTGGGCTGTTGTGCGTTGGCCGTGGGTGTCTGGGTGGCCGGGCTCAACCTTTACGCCGCCCGCGAGGTTGCGCAAGGGCAGCAGCTCAAGCAGCAGATGAGCCAGCGCGTGAAGCACGCATTTCCCGAGCTGCCGGTGATTCTCAACCCTCTGCAACAGGCTCGCCAGCAGTTGGCGAACCGGCAAGGGGGAGGGCCCGCGCAGCTCAATCACGACTTTGCTTACCTGGTGCAGCAAGCCGCCATGGCGCTGCCGTTCATGGCCGGCAGCGTCCAGCGGTTGACCTTCAGCGAGCGCCAGTTGCAGCTGCAGATGACCGCCGAAGCCACTCCCGCTGCCGACGGCGCTGTACAGGCTGCGCTGAGCCAGGCGGGACTTTCCGCCCACCGCAACGAGCGCATCTGGACGCTGAGTGCGATGGCCGAACCCGCGTCGGGAGAGGGTGATTCCAGCGTGGAAAACGACGATGAATAATCCGAGACTGATGGCCTTCAAAGGGCGCTGGAAAGCGCTGGCCCCGCGGGAAAAAACCATGCTCAGCGGTGCGGTGGTGTTTCTCGCCAGCCTGTTGGTCTGGCTGTCGCTGATCCAGCCAGCGCTCAAGAACATTGACTATTGGCAAGCCGAAACCCCGAAGCTGCGCGCCCAGAGCCAGGCACTGGCGCTGTTGCTTCGCGAGGTCACCACGCCTGTCGGGCTGGACCTTGAACACTCATTGCGGCAATCCCTCGACGCCGCCGGACTGGCGGGGCACTACCGGTTACAGGCCCAGGATGCGTCCTGGCAACTGACACTGGACTCGGCCCCCGCCGATGCGGTGCTCGGCTGGTTATTGAGTGACCCAGGGCAATTCTCGCTGGACGTGGTGGAGGCTCGTTTGCAGCGCGCCGGCGAAGCCTCGGTCGACAACACGGCAGGCACTCTCACAGGAACCGTCCGTATGGATCGGATGCACGGCGCTAAGGAAGCATCATGAAGTGGTCAGGTTCCCATTATGTCCGTACGGCTGTGCCGTTTCTGTTGCTCGCACTGAGTGCGTGCAGCGCGCAGCCCACGGCGGATTTACCCCAGGACAGTGAGCTCGGCCTGCCCCTGGCCACCACCCAGCGCAGCGGCGATGCCCTGGTAGACCGGCAGCGTGCGCAAGTGCAAATCGAACGGCAGTCGCGGCCCTTGCACAAGGTTACCAACCCCACACGTGGCAGCGGTGCCGGTCACAGCGGCGTGGCGCCGAGCAAACCCTTGGGCGATCAACCGGTCACGCTGAATTTCGTCGAGGCCGACATTCAAGCCGTGGTGCGGGCGTTGTCCCGTGCGACGGGGCAGCATTTCCTGGTCGACCCGCGCGTCAAGGGCTCCCTCACGCTGGTTTCCGAAGGGCAGGTGCCGGCGCATCAGGCCTACGACATGCTGCTGGCGGCACTGCGCATGCAGGGCTTCAGCGTGGTGGATGTTGGCGGTATCGCGCACGTGGTGCCCGAGGCCGATGCCAAGCTGCTCGGCGGGCCGATCTACAGTGCCGACAAGCCGGGCGGCAGCGGCATGCTCACGCGCACCTTCCGCCTGCAATACGAAAACGCGGTGAACCTGATCCCGGTACTGCGCCCGATCGTTTCGCCAAACAATCCGATCAACGCCTATCCGGGCAACAACACCATCGTTGTCACCGACTACGCCGAGAACCTGGCGCGGGTGGCGCAGCTTATCGACGGCATCGACACACCGAGCGCCATCGACACCGACGTGGTGCAGGTTCAAAACGGGATCGCCGTGGATATCGCCGAGATGGTCTCGCAACTGCTGGAGCAGCCGGGCAGCGATCCGACGCAGAAAATCACGGTGGTGGGCGACCCGCGCTCCAACGCGATCGTGATTCGTGCCGGCAGCCCGGAGCGAACCGAGTTGGCGCGTAACTTGATCTACAAGCTGGATAACGCCCAAGCCAACCCAAGCAATTTGCACGTGGTGTACCTGCGCAACGCCCAGGCCGCGAAACTGGCGCAGTCGTTACGCGGTTTGCTGACCGGTGAAAGCGACAGCGGTGGCGGTGACAATGCGCGGTCGGCCCTCAGCACAATGGGTGCCAATATCTCCGGCAGCCAGACCGGGCAGGGCAGTGGCCAAGGCAGTACCACCAGCGCCAATGAGTCGGCGCAGACGAACAGCAGCTCGAGCAGCCAGCCCGGCGGGCAAACGAATGAGCAAAACGTCGCCTTCACCGCCGGTGGCGTGACCCTCCAGGCCGACTCGACCACCAACACCTTGCTGATTTCTGCCCCGGAGCCGCTGTACCGCAACCTGCGTGAAGTCATCGACATGCTCGACCAGCGCCGCGCCCAAGTGGTGATTGAAAGCCTTATCGTTGAAGTCGGCGAGGACGATGCCAATGAGTTCGGTGTGCAGTGGCAGAGCGGCGACCTGGCCGGCAAAGGCGTGATTGGCGGGACTAACCTGGGCGGCGCGGGGTTCAACCTGAATGGCAAGACCAGCGTTGACGTGCTGCCCGGCGGGCTCAGCCTCGGCTTTATCAACGGTACCGTGGATGTGCCCGGCATTGGCAAGGTCATGGACCTCAAGGTGTTGGCCCGCGCGCTTAAAAGCAAAGGCGGCAGCAACGTACTGTCGACGCCGAACCTGCTGACCCTGGATAACGAGGCGGCCAGTATTTTTGTTGGCCAGACTATCCCGTTTGTCAGTGGCAGCTACGTGACCGGTGGCGGCGGTACCAGCAATAATCCGTTCCAGACGGTCACCCGTGAAGAGGTCGGCTTGAAGCTGAATGTGCGCCCACAAATCTCCGAGGGTGGCACGGTCAAACTCGATATTTACCAGGAAGTCAGCAGCATCGATGAGCGCGCGTCCAGCAGCGCCGCGTCGGCCGGGATCGTCACCAACAAGCGCGCGATCGACACCAGTATTTTGCTCGACGACGGGCAGATCATGGTCCTCGGCGGCCTGCTCCAGGACGGTTACAGCCAGAGCAATGAAGCCGTGCCGTGGCTGTCGAGCATTCCGGGGCTGGGTGTGCTGTTTCGCAATGAACGCCGGGCGGTCACCAAGACCAACCTGATGGTGTTCCTGCGCCCGTATATCATCCGCGACAGTGGGGCCGGGCGCGCGATCACCCTGAACCGCTATGACTACATGCGCCGTGCCCAGGGCCATTCCCAGCCGGAACACAGCTGGGCGATGCCGGATGTGCAGGCGCCGCAGTTACCGGCGGTGGAGAAGGGGATTCCGGGCGGGCAGCAGCAGGGGCCGAGGGCGGTGATTCGGGCGGTGCCGGTTTCTGGGGGGCGACCGTGAACATTTTGACCGTGTACATATCCATTCCTGCGGTAACGGCCACCTATGGTTCCGCTCTTACAGCGGGTCACTTTTGGAAGGACCCAAAAGTAACCAAAAGGTCCTCGCCCCACCACTCGGCACCTCGCCTAGGCTCGGTGTGCCCGAACGCAGGCTTGAATCCGTGGGCCGCCGTCATGGGCCATCCCTGGCCCAGGACGGCTAACCCGGCGTCCTGCCGGGTTACCCACGGATTCAAGCCTGCGTTCGGCCAGCGTGGTTTTACGGGGCGCCGAAGATCAAGATCAAAAGCGGCTCGCTTCGCATCGCGGGTACGTTGTTTTGTGACCGCGCTCGGTCAGGAAGATGTCTTGTGAGCCTTCTCCCTTACGCCTGGGCCAAATCCCAACGCATCCTCCTGCGTCCCGGCGACGACGGCATGCTNTGCCCCTCCACCCCCGGTTGGTCGATCAGCGAAGTGCGGCGCCAGTTCGGCCAGTCGCGGGTTGAGCAGGTACGCGACGATGAACTCGACGGCCTTCTCGCCAGTGCTTATGCCGATACGGGCAGCGCCGCCGCCGTGGTGGGCGCGGCAGAGAACGAGGTCGACCTCGACCGCCTGATGCAGGACATGCCCGAAATCACCGACCTGCTCGACACCCAGGATGGCGCGCCGGTGATTCGTATGATCAACGCCTTGCTCACACAGGCAGCGCGGGACGAGGCCAGTGATATTCACATCGAGCCCTATGAAAGCCATTCGGTGGTGCGCTACCGCGTCGACGGCACGTTGCGGGATGTGGTGTCGCCGCGCAAGGCGCTGCATGGTGCGCTGGTGTCGCGGATCAAGATCATGGCCCAGCTCGATATCGCCGAAAAACGCCTGCCCCAGGACGGGCGTATCGCCCTGCGCGTGGCCGGGCGGCCGATTGATATTCGCGTGTCGACCGTGCCCACCGGGCATGGCGAGCGGGTGGTGATGCGCTTGCTCGACAAGCAAGCCGGCCGTCTGCAACTGGAAACCCTCGGCATGGCGCCCTCGGTACTGGCCAGGCTCGATACCCTGATCCGCCAGCCCCACGGCATCGTGCTGGTCACCGGGCCCACGGGCAGCGGCAAGACCACCAGCCTGTACGCCGCCCTGGCGCGGCTGGATGCGAGCACCAGCAATATCCTCACCGTGGAAGACCCGGTGGAATACGACCTGCCGGGCATCAGCCAGATCCAGGTCAATGCCAAGATCGACATGACCTTCGGCCTGGCGCTGCGGGCGATCCTGCGCCAGGACCCGGACATCATCATGATCGGTGAAATCCGCGACCTGGAAACCGCGCAAATCGCGGTGCAGGCCTCGCTCACCGGGCACCTGGTGCTGGCGACCCTGCACACCAACGATGCGGTGTCGGCGGTCAACCGCCTGATCGATATGGGCGTCGAGCCGTTCCTGCTGGCCTCGTCACTGCTGGGCGTGCTGGCGCAACGCCTGGTCCGCC